>NZ_JBEZZB010000085.1:0-21772 GCF_040638955.1 Actinoplanes sp. NPDC024001 | reverse complement strand
GCACCCCTCCGCCATGCGCCCCGCGGGGCGCCGGGGGTCCCTAATGGGGCTCCGCGACCGGTGGGCCCTTTCGGGGCCCCGCCGCCCCGACGTCAAGGGGCGCGATGCCGCCGAGCCGGAGGCGAGGCCAGCTAGCTCAGCTTCTTGCTCTTCTTGATGGCGGCGGTGAGCGCCTCGAGCAGCGGGGCGGCGCTGTTCCACGAGTAGATCGGCACGGCCTGCCACGGGAAGACCTGGTTCGCCTTCACGGCGGGCAGCGCGTTCCACGCCGGCTTGGCGGCGAGGTCCTTCGGCTGCAGGGTGCTGGTCCGCGCGTCCAGGAAGATGATGTCAGCCTGGTACTTGTTGGCGTTCTCCCAGCTCAGCGACTCGTAGTAGTCACCGTCGGTGGTCTTCTCCGGGACGATGATGTCGACGCCGAGCTCCTTGAAGTACATGAGGTCGGACGACACCTTCGGGTTCGACACGTAGAAGATGTCGGGCGACCCGGAGGAGGCGAGCACCTTGATGCCACCGCTGGCCTTGGCGGCCGCGGTGAGGTCGGCGGCGGCCTTCTCGAAGCGGGCCTTGGCCTCGGTCACCTTCGGCGCGTTCAGGTCGGCGCCGAGCGACTTGGCCAGCTCGGCGTACCGCTCGATCGGCTTGGTCAGCGGGACCCGGCCGACGGTGATGGTGGCGGTCGGCGCGAGACCGAGGATCTTGTCCTTGCTCTCGTCCGGGATGTACCAGTAGGCGCCCGGGTCGAACATGTGGGTGATCAGCAGCTCGGGGCTGAGCGCCGCGTACTTCTCCACGGAGAACTCGCCCCACGCGTTGCCGATGATCTCGACCTTGCTGATGTCCAGGTCGCCGGCCTGCTCCTCGGCGGTGCCGTCGGCCTTCTTCGTCTCGCCGAAGACGCCGACGATCTTGTCCTGCAGACCGAGGTCGACCAGCGCGGCCGCGGTGCCGGTGAAGGCGACGATCTTGCTGGGGGTCTTGTCGGCCTTCAGGTCCTTCGGCTGGTCGTCGGTGAACGCCCAGGGGCCGGCTGCGGCGGCCGAGGAGGTGCCGGACGCTGACCCGGAGTCGTCGTTACCGCCGCACGCGCTGAGCAGCGCGCCGAGGGCGGTGGCGCCACCCGCGGCCAGCAGGCCACGACGGGACAAAGAAAGGTTCGAGTACGACATCGTCATTCTTTCCTAGGGGTACGACCGGCCGTCCGACCGAGTTGTTGGTTAGGCTAACCTAACGAGCCGAACGCGCGTCAACAGGATGAGCTGAACCGTGACGGGAGCCGCAACTGTCCACCTCTGACACCCTCACCGACCGGGGGTTAACCACCACGGCGCCGGCCGGGCCGGCGACCCGGCGCTCTTCCGTGCGCCTGATCGGCTTCCTGATCTCGCTCGTCGTGCTCGCGGCGGTGCTGGTGCTCAGCATCGGCTTCGGCGCCCGGTTCCTCGCGCCCGGTGAGGTGTGGGCCGGCCTCACCGACCCCTCGTCGCAGTACTACCAGATCGTGCACGAGATGCGCCTGCCGCGTACGGTGCTCGGTCTGATGGTCGGCATGGCCCTCGGCCTGGCCGGCACCATCATGCAGGCGCTGACCCGCAACCCGCTCGCCGATCCCGGCCTGCTCGGCATCAACGCCGGGGCCTCGGCCGGTGTGGCCAGCGCCGCGGTCTTCCTCGGCATCGGCACCTTCTACGGCTACATCTGGTTCGCGCTGCTCGGCGCCGCCGTGGTGACCGCGCTGGTGTACACGGTCGGCGGCGGCCGCTCGGCCACCCCGGCCCGGCTCGCGCTGGCCGGCGCCGCGCTCAACGCCACGCTGTACTCCTATGTGAGCGCCGCGCTGCTCTCCGACTCGCAGGCCATCGAGAAGGTCCGGTTCTGGACCGCCGGCTCGCTGGCCAGCGCCGACTTCGCCACCGTGGTGCGGTTGCTGCCGTTCTTCGCGGCCGGTCTGCTGATCGCGCTCGCCGCCGCCCGGCCGCTGAACGCGCTGTCGCTCGGCGACGACGCGGCCCGCGCCCTCGGCGCCCGGCCCGCGGTGGTCCGCACCGCGGTCCTGGTCGCGGTCACCCTGCTCTGCGGCGGGGCCACCGCGGCCTGCGGACCGATCGTCTTCGTCGGACTGCTGATCCCGCACATGGTCCGCCCGATCACCGGGCCGGACCTGCGCTGGATGCTGCCGTACACGGCGGTTCTGGCCCCGGTGCTGCTGCTCGGCGCCGACGTGCTCGGCCGCGTCCTGGGCAGCCCCGGCGAGCTGCAGGTCGGCACGGTCACCGCGGTGCTCGGCGGTCCCCTGTTCCTCTACCTCGTGCGAGCGGCCCGATGACCACACTCAACGGCACTGTCGGCAGCCGGGTCGGCATCCGCCCCCGCGCGGTCGTGGTGGGCATCGTCGCGGTGCTCGGCACCGCGGTGATCAGCGTCCTGACCCTGGGCACCGGCGAGTTCCCGATCGCGCCGGCCGACGTGGTGCGCACGCTGTTCGGGCAGGGCACCGCCGCGCAGGACTTCATCGTCAACGAGCTGCGCCTGCCCCGCATGATCACTGCGATCCTGGTCGGCATGGCCCTGGCGGCCGGCGGCGCGGTCTTCCAGTCGCTGGTGCGCAACCCGCTGGGCAGCCCCGACGTGCTCGGCATCACCAACGGCGCGAGCACCGCGGCACTGGCCGTGGTGATCATCGGCGGGTCCAGCACCCAGCTGTCGCTCGCCGCGGTGGCCGGCGGGCTCGGCGCGGCGCTGCTCATCTGGCTGATCGGCGGGCGGCACGGCCTGCACGGCTACCGGTTCATTCTGGTCGGCATCGGGCTGGCCGCCATCCTCACCGGCATCAGCGGATATCTGCTGACCCGCGGCGTGCAGATGGAGAACGCCCGGGCGCTGCTCTGGCTCACCGGCAGCCTGGACGGACGGGACTGGCAGCAGGCCGGGCCGCTGCTCGCCGTCCTCGCCGTCACCCTGCCGATCCTGCTGCTCGCCTGCGGGCCGGGGCTGCGGATCCTGGAGATGGGCGACGACGCGGCGGCGGCCCTGGGCGTACCGGTGGGCCTGCTGCGCACCGGCGCGCTCTTCACCGCCGCGCTGCTGGTCTCCTGCGCCGCGGCCGCGGCCGGGCCGGTGGCCTTCGTCGCCCTGATCGCGCCGCACCTCGCGAAACGCCTCACCCGGGCCCCCGGCCCCAACCTGGTGCCCTCGCTCTTCATGGGCGCGCTGCTGCTCACCGGCGCCGACTGGCTGGCCCAGCATGCCGGCCGTCCCCTGCCGGTCGGCGTCGTCACCGGCATCGTCGGCGGCGGCTACCTGGTCTGGCTGCTCACCACCGAACGCCGGCGCGGCCGGATCTGACCATGACAGGAGATCGAGAATGAGTCGCCTCAGCGGTAGCGGAATGACTCTGGCGTACGACAAGCGGGTCATCGCCGAGGAGCTGAGCGTCGAGATCCCGGACGGCTCGTTCACCGTGATCATCGGGCCGAACGCGTGCGGCAAGTCGACCCTGCTGCGGGCCCTGTCCCGGCTGCTCAAGCCGACCACCGGCACCGTGCTGCTGGACGGCGCCGACGTGCACTCGCTGCCCACCCGGCAGGTCGCCAAGACGCTGGGCCTGCTGCCGCAGTCGTCGACCGCCCCGGACGGCATCACGGTGGCCGAGCTGGTCGCCCGCGGCCGGTACCCGCACCAGAGCCTGATCCGCCGCTGGTCGAGCACCGACGAGCAGGTGGTCACCGAGTCGATGGAGGCGACCGGGATCGCCGACCTGGCCGACCGCAACGTCGACGAGCTCTCCGGCGGCCAGCGCCAGCGGGTCTGGCTGGCCATGGCGCTCGCCCAGCAGACGCCGCTGCTGCTGCTCGACGAGCCGACCACCTATCTGGACATCGCGCACCAGATCGAGGTGCTGGACCTCTGCGCCGAGCTGCACGAGACGCAGGGGCGGACGCTGGTCGCGGTGCTGCACGACCTGAACCACGCCGCGCGTTACGCCACCCATCTGATCGCGATGCGCGAAGGCAAGGTGGCGAAGTCGGGGCAACCCGGGGACGTGCTCACCGCGGAGCTGGTGGAGGAGGTGTTCGGGCTGCCCTGCCGGGTGATCGACGACCCGGAGACCAACACGCCGCTGGTCGTGCCGGCCGCCCGCCGCCGCCCCGCCGTCCTCTGACTCCTTCCTTCCGCACGCCGTGTTCGCGGAAAACGCCGGTCCGCTGTGGACCGAGCGTTTCCGCGGGCCGCCGCGCGCGCTCGGCGTCACCTGCCGAAGACGTCGTCCACCACGTGCTCGGCGATCGCCAGTGAGGACGTCGCGGCTGGTGAAGGGGCGTTTCGCACGGCGGTGATCGCGCCCAGCCGGTGGATCCGGAAGTCGTCGACGAGCGCGCCGTCGCGGTCCAGCGCCTGCGCGCGGACGCCCGCCCCGGCGCGGTGGACATCGGCCGCGCCGATCTCCGGCACGTACCGCATGGCCTCGGCCATGTAACGCCGTTTGGAGATCGATCCGCGGACCTCCTTGATCCCGGTGCGCCAGTGCCGGCGGGCCATCCGCCAGGTGCCCGGCCACGCGGCGATCCCGGCCAGGTCACGGATCGCGATGTCGCCGCGCCGGTACCCCTCGCGGGCGAGTCCGAGAACCGCGTTCGGCCCCACCTCGACGACGCCGGTGACCCGGCGGGTGAAGTGCACGCCGAGGAACGGGTAGCGCGGATCCGGAACCGGGTAGATCATGCCGCGGACCAGGCCGGCCTTCTCCTCGCTGACCCGCATGTACTCGCCGCGGAACGGGATGATCCGCGGTTCGGCGACGTCCCCGGCCAGCCGGGCGACCTGGTCGGTCTGGATGCCGGCGCAGACGATCACCTGGTTGACGGTGACGCTCTGCTCCCCGGACACGATCCGGATCGCGCCGGCCTCCTTGCGGATGGCGGTGACCGGGAAGCCGGTGCGCACCTCTCCCCCCGCCGCCCGGATGTCCTCGGCGAACGCCCGGGCGACGCCCGGGAAGTCGGTGATCGCCGTTTCCGGCGAATGCAGCGCGGCCAGGCCGGCGGCGTGCGGTTCGATCTCGCGGATTCCGCTCGGATCCACCCGTCGCAGACCGGGTACGCCGTTCTCCAGCGCCCGCCGCTCCAGGTTGTCCAGGCGCCCCAGTTCGTCCTCCCGAACCGCCACGACGAGTTTGCCGCACTCGTCGTACGCGATCCCCCGCCCCGCGCAGTACTCCCGCAGCAGCAGGCGCCCCCGGGTGCACAGTTCCGCCTTCAGACTGCCGGGCGTGTAGTAGATGCCGGCGTGCACCACGCCGGAGTTGTGCCCGGTCTGGTGCACCGCCACGTCGGGCTCCTTCTCCAGGACCACGACCCGGGTGCCCGGCCGGCGTAGGGAGATCTCCCGTCCGATCGCCAGGCCGACGATGCCGGCGCCGATGATCCCGATGGTCTCGTCCGCCATCCTGATTCCTCCCCGCTGCCTCACCCACCGAAGTGGACGGCGAAAGTCCTGACCTTGAATCAGTGCGCGGCGGCCAGGCCGTCGGCGTCTCCGGCTCAGCGTAGGTGGATCGTGACCAGCGTGCCGTGCGGGTGGTTCGGGCCGGCCGTGACCGTGCCGCCGTGCTGGGCGGCGGTCTGCGCGACGATCGCCAGCCCCAGCCCGGAGCCGGGCATGGCCCGCGCGGCCGGCGCGCGGTAGAAGCGGTCGAAGACGAACGGCAGGTCCTCCTCGGCGATGCCCGGACCGGTGTCGGCGACGGTGAGCGCCTCGGCCGTCAGCCGGGTAGTGACCGTGCCGCCGGGCGGGCTCCACTTGGCGGCATTGTCCAGCACGTTCACCACCATCCGCTCCAGCTCACCGGGACGGCCGCGGATCGTCACCGGGGCCAGCTCGGTGGCGAAGGTCAGGCCGGGCGCGCGGATCCGGACCCGGTTGATCGCGGCGGTCACCACCTCGGCCAGGTCCACCTGCTCGACCGTCTCCCGGCTGCCCTCCTCGCGGGACAGCTCGACCAGCTCGGCCGTCAGGGTGGCCAGCTCGCGGACCTGGGCGTCGACGTCGTCGAGCAGCCTGATCCGTTCCTCCGGCGGCAGCCGGTGCGCCAGCTCGGGCCGGCGCTCCACCGCCAGCAGCAGCTCGATGTTGGTCCGGATGCTGGTCAGCGGGGTCCGCAGCTCGTGCCCGGCGTCCTCGACCAGGGCCCGCTGCGCGCGGCGGGAGGCGTCGATCGCGGCGAGCATGGCGTTGACCGAGCGGCCCAGCCGGGCGATCTCGTCGGTCCCGGAGACCTCGACCGGCCGGGTCAGGTCCATCGTCACCGCGACCTCCTCGACCGCCCCGGTCAGCCGGTCGACCGGAGCCAGGCCGGCCCGCGCGACCGCGCGCCCGAGCAGCGCCGCCCCGGCGATCCCGGCCGCGCAGCCGACCGCCAGCAGCAGGGCGAAGAGCATCAGCACACGCCGGTCCGGGTCCTGGTCGACGGCGACCTGCACCGCTCCCCCGCCCGCGATCGGCACGGTCAGCATCAGATAGTCGCCGGGGCCGACCGTGACCTGCTCCTGCACCTCCTTGTGGCCGCCGGAGGCGATCTTCACAGCCACCGCGGTGACCGGCAGCGGAGTGGCCGTGCCGCCGACGACCGCGCCGGTGGGGTCCAGGATCTGCCAGCACGGTCCCAGCTCCCGGCCGCCGGGCCGGTAGTCGCCGCGCCGCGCCTCGGCGGCCAGCCACTGCTGCGGGTCGGCGGCGATGGTGCGGGCATCGGCCATCAGCTCGGCCGAGACCTTGCTCTTCTGGATCTCCCGCACGCTCAGGAACGCGCCCGCCGACACCACCAGCACCGCGGCCGCGACCGCGCCGGCGACCAGCAGCGAGAGCCGGGCATGCAGCGTCACAGCGGCTCCTCACGCAGCACGAAGCCCACCCCGCGTACGGTGTGCAGCAGCCGCCCCTCCCCCTCCGCCTCCAGCTTGCGCCGCAGGTAACCGAGGTAGACGTGCAGGCTGTTGGACCCCTCGCCGAAGTCGTAACCCCAGACCTGCTCGTAGAGCAGCGCCCGGGACAGCACCTGGCGCGGGTGCCGCAGGAACGCCTCGAGGATGGCGAACTCGGTGCGGGTCAGCCGCAGCGGCCGCCCGCCCCGCGACACCTCCCGGGTCTCCGGGTTGAGCCGCACGTCGGCGAAGCTCAGCCACTCCCCGTCCGGCGCGGACGAGACCGGCCCCGGCAGCGCCGATCGCCGCAGCAGCGCCCGGATCCGGGCCAGCAACTCCTGCAACGCGAACGGCTTGACCAGGTAGTCGTCGGCGCCCGCGTCCAGACCGGCGACCCGGTCGCCGACACTGTCCCGCGCGGTCAGCATCAGCACCGGCAGCACCACCCCGTCGGCGCGCAGCTTGCGGCAGGCGGTCAGGCCGTCCATCCGCGGCATGCTGACATCGAGGATCAGCGCGTCCGGCTCGCCGTCGCGCACCGCCTCGAGGGCCTGCGCCCCGTCCCCGGCGGTGTCCACCTGATATCCCTCGAAGCGCAGGGTGCGCGCCAGCGAATCACGCACCGCTACGTCGTCCTCCACCACCAGGATCCGCATGGCACCTAGCCTGCCAGTCCCGCCTGGTCGAGCGCCGACTGCAGTGACTCCCGGTAGCCGCCGCTGGTGTAGGTGGCGCCGGAGACCGAGTCGATGCCGGCACTCTGCGCCGCCAGCGTCGCCTCGACCAGCTGCGGCAGCGCCCGCGCGCTGATCTCGTCGTGCCGCGCGCTGCCGCTCGGGTGGACCGGCACGCTGACCGCGGTGATCTTCCCGTTCTCGACGGTGATGACGACCTGGACGTCGCCCTCCTGGGTCTGCACGGTGTCGCCCGTGTAGGTCTCGCCGGAAGCGGCGGGGGTGGCGGGAGCGGCGGCCACGGTCTCGGAGGTCAGGCTCGCGCCGGTGCTGGTGCGGTAGCTGAAGAGCAGCACCAGGACCGCCACGGTCGAGAGCAACCACAGGCTGATACGTCGCATTCTCACGGCCCTTCGAACAGCTCGGTGTGGATCCGCCGCGGGCGGGCGCCCGCGGCGATGGCCGCCACGCGGACCTCCGCGGCCCAGTCCCGCGGGCCGCACAGGTAGACGTGCGCGCCCGCGATCCCGGGAACGACCTGCGGCAACGCCGCGGCGGGATGGTCCGCGCGGCTGCCCACCAGCGGCACCACGCGCACCCCGCGCCGGGTGGCGAACCACTCCAGCTCGGCCCGGAACGCCAGGTCCGCCTCGGTCCGCACCCGGTGGACCAGCGTCGCCTCACCGTCGCGGTAGGGCAGCTCGCCGAGCAGCGACAGCAGCGGGGTGATGCCGATGCCGCAGGCCAGCAGCACGACCGGGCCGCCGTCGTAGTGCTCACCGGTCAGCTTGCCGTAGGGTCCCTCGATCAGCACCCGGGTGCCGGGCCGCAGCGCGGCGATCCGGGCGCTGCCGTCGCCCTGGTTCTTCACGGTGATCCGCAGCGTGTCCGGCTGCGGCGTCGCCGACAGGGAGAACGGATGCGAGCGGGTCCAGCCCGGCCCGTCCAAGAACCGCCACTGGAAGTACTGCCCGGCCCGCACCGGCAGCGCGGACAGCTGCCGGCCGGTCAGATAGACCGAGGTCAGCCCCGGTCCCTCCGGGACCACCCGGCTCACCTCCAGGCGGTGGCGCCGGTTGCGCCAGAGCGGCAGGCCGATCCGGTACGCGAGGACGGCGCCCGCCGCGGCCAGATAGAGGGTCCACCAGTACGCCCGTGCCCAGACCGAGCCGGTGAACTCCGAGCCGGTCCAGATCTGATGCGGCAGCGCCAGGCCGACGCCCAGGTAGGCGTAGAGGTGCAGCAGATGCCACGACTCGTGACGCAGTCTCCGGCGGGCCGCCCGCATCGAGGTCACCACCACCAGGAGCAGCAGCGCCGTGCCGGCGGCGGCGAGCAGCATGCCGGGGTAGGTCCGGACCAGGTCCCACAGCTGCGCGAAGGCGTTCCGCCCGGCCGCGTAGCCCAGCGTGATCGTCACGATGTGCGTGACCATCAGCCCGAACGAGCCGAACCCGGTCCACCGGTGCCACCGGGCCAGCCGGTCCTGCCCGAACGCCCGCTCCACCAGCGGGATCCGGGCCATCAGCAGCACCTGGAGCAGCAGCAGGTCGGAGGCCCACAGGCCGGTGAGCCGGCCGAGCGCGGTGAGCGCGCCCGACCCGCCGGCGGCGAGTTCGCGCGCGCCGCCGTTGCTCACCCAGAGGGCGGTGACGACGAGCAGGCTCAGCCCGGCGGCGACCCCGCCGGCGTCGCCCCACCAGCGGGGAGCGGCGCGCCGGACGGTCCGGACAGGTGCGGGTGCGGTCGTGGTGGTCATGACACCACCGTCGCCGCGGTTCCTAAGAAGCTCCCGGGACGACCGTAAATGTTCGCTAAGAACGGCTCAGACCCACCGCACAACAGCCTCACAGGGTCCGGACAGCGAGTGACCCCTCAATGGGAACAGCTGATGAACTCCCGCTGAAGGACTCGCCTTGAACACTCTGCTCGCTGTCGCCGCGGACCTGACCGCGATAGCCCTCCTGACCTTCGGTGTCTACTTCCCCCGGCACCGCCGCCGCGACCTGGTCGCCGCGTTCCTCGGGGTGAACATCGGCGTCCTCGCGGTCGCGATCGTGCTCGGCAACACCGCGGTCGGCGCGGGCCTCGGCCTCGGCCTGTTCGGCGTGCTGTCGATCATCCGGTTGCGCTCCGACGAGATCGCCCAGCACGAGATCGCGTACTACTTCGCCGCGCTGGCGCTCGGCCTGATCGCCGGGCTCGGCACCCCGGACCTGCTGCACGGCGCACTGATGCTGCTGGTGGTGGCGGCCCTGTTCGTCGGCGACCACCCGGCCCTGTTCCGCCGCTACCGCAACCAGCAGCTGCGGCTGGACGTCGCGTACACCGACGAGGACGCGCTGCGCGCCCACCTGGAGGCGGTGCTCGGCGGCCAGGTGACCAGCCTGGTGGTCAAGCAGGTCGACCTGGTCAACGACAGCACGCTGGTGGACGTCCGGTTCGTCGCCGCGCCGGCCGGGCCGGTCCGCCGCGAGCCGAGCCCGCGGGTGGAGCGGGTGAGCGTCCGATGACGCGGTCCTTCGCCCCGATCACCCTGGACGAGCTGGTCGGCGAGGCGGCTCTGCTGACCCGGCTGGACCGCAAGTACCTGCTCCCGGCCGCGGATCTGCCGGGCGCGCTGGAACGGATGCCGGCGGACGTGCGGATGCTGGAGATCGACGGGCGGCGCGCGTTCGCGTACCGGTCGGTCTATTTCGACACCGCCGGCCTGGACGCCTACCTGGCGGCCGCGCGCCGCCGCCGGCGGCGCTTCAAGATCCGCATCCGCACCTACCTCGACACCGGCCAGGCATTCCTCGAGGTCAAGACGCGCGGCACGCGCGGCTTCACGATCAAGGACCGGATCGCGTACGCCGGGGACAGCGCCCGTCTGAGCCCGGAGGGTCTGGCGCACACCGGCTCGGTGCTGGCCGACGCCGGCATCCCCGCCGACGGACACGAGTTCCGCCCGGTCCTGGCCACCTTCTACCGCCGCACCACGCTCTACGTCCCGTCCACCGGCAGCCGGGTCACCGTCGACACCGACCTCGCCTGGACCCTGCCGGACGGCTCGACCGTCCGGATGCCGGACACGGTGATCGTCGAGACCAAGACCGCGCGGGCCGCCTCCGACGTCGACCGGCTGCTCTGGTCGTCCGGGCACCGCCCGTGCTCGATCTCCAAGTACGCCACCGGGCTCGCCGCCCTGCGCCCCGAACTCCCCGCCAACCGG
Organism: Actinoplanes sp. NPDC024001; assembly: GCF_040638955.1. Taxonomy (NCBI): domain Bacteria; kingdom Bacillati; phylum Actinomycetota; class Actinomycetes; order Micromonosporales; family Micromonosporaceae; genus Actinoplanes; species Actinoplanes sp. NPDC024001. The sequence continues at coordinate 10,964 of NZ_JBEZZB010000085.1, read as the reverse complement.
TGGCACCCCGTGCTGCGCCGCCACTTCACCCGCTGAGGAACCTCATGAGAATCCGTAAGACGTTCGTCGCCGCCGCTCTCGCCGCCGTCCTGCTGGGCGGATGCTCCACGGGCACCGGCAGTGCCGCCGGGACCACCACCACCGCCGCCACCGCCGCGACCGCCGCCGTCGACGCATCGGCCGTGGACGGCACGCTGACCGCCGCGGCGGTGCTGGCGGCCAACAAAGCCGCGCACACGGCCGCCGCCGCGGACGCCTCGAACGCCGCCGAGATCACCCTCTCCGGCACGTCGGCCGTCTCCTCCGCCGACGGGGTCACCGTCGACGGCTCCACCGTGACGATCACGAAGGCCGGCACGTACCGGGTCAGCGGCACCCTCACCGACGGGCAGCTCGTGGTGAACGCCCCGGACGCCACCGTCACCCTGATCCTCGACGGCGCGTCGATCACCAGCTCCACCACCGCGGCGATCGCCGCCACCGAGGTCGGCGAGCTCGTCGTCCAGCTCGCCGACGGCACCACCAGCGAGCTTGCCGACACCTCGTCGTACGCGGAGGATGCCGACGTCAACGCGGCCCTGTTCAGCGCGGGCGACCTGACCGTCACCGGTGGCGGCACGCTCACCGTGACCGGCAACGGCAACGACGGCATCGCGAGCAAGGACGGCACCCTGATCCAGTCCGGGACCGTCACCGTGCGGGCCAAGGACGACGGCATCCGCGGCAAGGACTACGTGGTGGTCGACGGCGGCACGATCACCGTCACCGCGGGCGGCGACGGGGTGAAGGCCGACAACGCCGACGACGCCGACTCCGGATATGTGGCGGTCGCCGGCGGCGCCCTGACCGTCGAGGCCGGCGGGGACGGGGTGGACGCGGTCACCGACATCGTCACCACCGGCGGGACGGTCACCGTCACCTCCGGCGGCGGGCACACCGTGCAGCCCAGCGACGACACCAGCGCCAAGGGCCTCAAGTCGGGCGTGATCACCGTGCTGGAAGGGGGCACCACCAGCGTGGACGCCTCCGACGACGCGGTGCACAGCGACGGCGCCGTGCACTTCGCCGGCGCGACCGTGACCGTGGCCAGCGGCGACGACGGGGTGCACGCGGAAGGCCAGCAGATCGTCGACGGCGGCAGCCTCACCGTCACCGCGGCGGTCGAAGGGTTGGAGGCCGCCGACTTCGTGCTCAACGACGGCACCGTGCGGGTCACCTCCAGCGACGACGGCATCAACGGCGCCGGCGGCACCGGCGAGACCACGCAGGGCGGTTTCGGGGGCGGCGGCAACGACGTCGGCGACTACTCGGTCACCGTCAACGGCGGCACCCTGGTGATCGACTCGGAGGGCGACGGCCTCGACTCCAACGGCACGGCGACGATCACCGGTGGCACCGTGGTGGTCAACGGCCCGCAGCGCAACGGCAACGGCGCGCTCGACGTCAACGGCAGCTTCACGATCAGCGGCGGGGTGCTGCTCGCCGCGGGCAGCGCCGGCATGGTCGTCGCCCCGGGCACCGACTCGGCGCAGGGCTGGCTCTCCGCCACGCTCGACAGCGCGGTCGCGGCCGGCACCACGGTCCAGATCGTGAACTCCGGCGGTGACGTGGTCGCCAGCTATGTGACCAGCAAAAGTGTGCAGAACATCGTCTTCTCGTCGTCGGCGGTCACGTCCGGTGAGCAGTACACGATCCACACCGGCGGATCCGCGAGCGGCGACAGCACCGGCGGGCTGAGCACCTCCGGCGAGCTGGGTTCCGCCACCCAGGTCGCCACGGTCACCGCCGGTGACGCGCCCGCGGGCGGCCACGGCCCGCGCTGACCCGGCCCCCTCGCCACCCCCGGCCCGTGCCGGGGGTGGCTGTCGTCCCCGTCCTGGGTATGCTGACCTCGACCCCTGCTCTCCCGTCCACAAAGGACCTGGTGAGGGTGGTTGCGGCGTCGACACGACTGCGACCGGGGAGGACCGGGTGGGCAACGAGAACGAGGGCGGCGGCGCGACCGTCCGCCGGCTTCAGCTCGGCGCGCACCTGCGCGCCCTGCGGCTGGCCGCCGGGCTCACCCGCGACCAGGCCGGATACTCCATTCGCGGCTCCGAGTCGAAGATCAGCCGGATGGAGCTGGGCCGGGTCAGCTTCAAGGAACGCGACGTCACCGACCTGCTGAAACTCTACGGCGTCGAGGACCCGGCCGAGCATCAGCGCGTCCTCACCATGGCCCGCGAGGCGAACGCGCCCAGCTGGTGGCACGCGTACGCGGACGTGCTCGACACCTGGTTCCAGAACTACCTGGACCTGGAACAGGCGGCCGAGCTGATCCGCACCTACGAGGTCCAGTTCGTGCCCGGCCTGCTGCAGACCGACGCGTACGCGCGGGCCGTCATCCGCCTCGGCCACGACAACGCCACCCCCGGCGAGATCGACCGCCGGGCCAAACTGCGGATGGCCCGCCAGCAGGTCCTCGACCGCAGCGACGGCCCCCGCCTCTGGGCCGTCCTCGACGAGGCGGTGCTGCGCCGGCCGATCGGCGGCCGCGCGGTGCTGCGCGAGCAGATCGAGGCTCTGATCGCCGCCTGCGACTCCCCCAACGTGCGCCTGCAGGTGATGCCGTTCGACTCCGGCGGCCACGCCGCCGCCGGCGGCGCCTTCAGCATCCTGCGCTTCCCGCACGACAAGGTCCCCGACGTGGTCTACATCGAACACCTCACCAGCGGCCTCTACCTGGAGCGCCGCGAGGAGGTCGACCACTACGCGGCGGCCATCGGCCGCCTCTTCATCGAGGCCGACCACCCCAGCCGAACCCCCGACTTCCTCCGCAAGCTCCTCGCCGAACTGGAGTCCCCGGGCTAGCCGCTCATCCCCTCGGCGCGCCAGCCGAATAGCGTCGACCGTCCAGCGACGATGCCGCATGCTGGCTCGATGCGGGTGACCGAGATAAGCATTCGTACCTTCCTGGGTATCGACCGGGTAACGGTGAGCACCGATCGTCCGCTCACTGTCATCACCGGCGCGAACGGGTCCGGTAAGTCGAGGCTGATTCACGCCCTGCGGATGGCTCGGGCTGCTGTTGCCGGCGCCGACCGGATCAGTGACTCGACGTTGGACACCGAGTGGGCGGGTGCCGGCCACCACGGCAGCGGATCGTTCCAGGTGAAGGTTCGGATCGATTTCGGCGAGCCGGACGAGCGGAGCCTGCTCGAGGCGTTCCACTGGGCGGCGGCCTATGCGCTGCTGCACCCCGAAGGCGAGCATGCGGATCAGCTGGAGGACGCCATCGACGCGCACCTTCCCGCTGACGCCGTGGTGCCGCTGCTGTCGGGCTGGCTGATCGTGGACTTCGACCAGTGGCGACGCCATCACTGGCAGGTCGCCTGGGAGTTCGCCCGCAACGACGGCGTGGCACACGTCCAGCTCATCGGGCCGGAGGCCGGCAACCTGGTCGACGGCTCGGTCGAGGAGCCCGACAGCCGCAAGCAACGCTTGGTGGACCTTGTGCCGTCGACGAACAACGTGATCGAGCGGATCCGCGACGGCATCGCGATCGATCCCCTGGCCCGCCTCGACAACGCCGTCATCGAATTCGTCGCGGCGGCCACCCATTTCCGCACGTCCACGCCGCAGAAGATCGCACTCCTGTGGCGGCGGATCGGCTTCACCCCAGGCCCACGGGAGCGAGGAGATCCAGGAGATCTTCCGGACGCTGACCGGCAGCAGGCTGGATTGCACGCAGCACGTCTCGACGGTGGGTGATCAGCAAACCGTCATGGTGACACCGATCGTCTCCGACGATGACGACCGCGACATCCCGCTGCGGCCCGCCGGCGCCGGTGCAGCGGAGGCGTTGTACATCGCGGCCCTGCTCGCCGACGAACGACGCTGCACCTTCCTGGACGAACCGCTGAGGAGCCCAGGACCGCGGCGGCCGATGCGAAGATCATGGCGTCGAGCGAGGTCCGTGCCATGCTGTTCGCGGCGGGCGTGGTGTTCTTCGAGGGATCGACGGATCAGGCCGCCTTGGCGGTCTGGCTGGACACCAGCGCCACGGGAGAGCCGACTCCCGACGAGAAGAACGTCCTGTTCCTTTCGGTGGACGGCCAGAACTCCTTCGGCCAGTTCGTGGGCCTCGCCCGCCGTCTCGAAGTTCCCTGGGCCGTCGTCGCCGACGGTCCAGCACTGCGACCCGGCAGCACCATGGCCGGGCAGCTTCATGCACTCGGCGTCGCCGTGCCGTCCGCGGCAACGGCCCTGGAAGACGTTCGCGCCGCGTGGGCGGCGCAGGGCGTGTTTTCCTTGGCGGACGCATTCGGTGACGACGGAAGCAAGGAAGGGGAAATCGAAGCATTCCTGGAGCGGGTCGACTCCGCTGCGCTGACTGCCGCGCGTAAGGCCGTCGGCGCGAAGAAGGGCAGCCGGGTCGGCGCGGCCTTCGCCGCGGCGGTCGCGCCGCCCAAGGAGGTCGTCGAGCTCTGGCGCGCCGTCCAGGAGCGGCTTCGGTGAAACGGCGGGCACACCGCGACGGGCCGGATGTATAAGCTCGCCGACGGCTGGGGCACAGACGGGGCACAAGCCCGGCCGGTTCACTTCTCGGCGTGACTGATGAAACCGCAGCTCAACGCACCTCCCGCAGGATCAGCCGGCGCGGGCTTCTGGCCGGCGGGCTGGGACTGCTGGCCGCCGCCGGGGGCGCCGGCGGGTGGGCCCTCGACCGCTACGTCGTCGACCACGTCGAGGTTTCCGGCGCCTCCGGCATGGTCGCCACCAACGTGGTGGCCGCCCAGGCCGACACGGGCGGCACCGCTACCGCGAGCGGCTACACCAGCGACACCGCGACGATCTCCATCGAGACGGTGAGCACCGGGACCGGCTCGGACAGGGTGACCTACTTCGTGGCGGACGTTCAGGTCAGCGACGCGACCATCGTCCGGTCCGCGTTCGCCGGCGACCGGTTCGGCGAGAACATCATCGCCAACCCGTCGGAGATCGCCGCCTCGGTGGACGCGGTGCTCGCGATCAACGGCGACTACTACGGGTTCCGGGACACCGGCATCGTGATCCGCAACGGGGTGAAGTTCCGCGACGCGGGCGCCCGGCAGGGGCTGGCGTTCTACGCCGACGGGTCGGTGCGGCTCTACGACGAGACCGCCACCAGCGCCGACGAGCTGATCGCGGCGGGAGTGTGGAACACGCTGTCGTTCGGGCCGGGGCTGGTCGAGGACGGCCGGGTGCTCAGCGGCATCGACCAGGTGGAGGTGGACACCAACTTCGGCAACCACTCGGTGCAGGGCAACCAGCCGCGCACCGGGGTCGGCCTGATCGGCACCAACCACCTGCTCTTCATCGTGGTGGACGGCCGCAGCACCGGGTACAGCCGCGGCGTCACCATGCCGGAGTTCGCGCAGATCTTCGCCGACCGGGGCGCCCAGGTCGCCTACAACCTCGACGGGGGCGGCTCCTCGGCGATGGTCTTCCGGGGCGGGCTGGTGAACAACCCGCTCGGCAAGGGCCAGGAGCGTGGCACCAGCGACATCCTCTACGTCGCGGGCTGAGCGCCATGATCGTGCTGATTCCCGCGTACCAGCCGGACGAGCGGCTGCCCGGCCTCGTCGCCCGGCTCGGCCACCACCGCGTCCTCGTGGTCGACGACGGCAGCGGTCCCTCGTACGCCGAGGTCTTCGAAGCAACGCGCCGGGCCGGCGCCGAGGTCGTCACGCTGGACCATAACCGGGGTAAGGGTTTCGCGCTCAAGACCGGGTTCGCGCACATCGAGGCCCGCCACCCGGGTGCGGACGTGGTCTGCGCCGACAGCGACGGCCAGCACCGGCCGGAGGACATCGAGGCGGTCGCCGCCCGGGTCGGCGCCGGCGGCGCGGCGATGGTGCTCGGCGTGCGGCGGTTCACCGGGCGGGTGCCCGCCCGCAGCCGCTTCGGCAACGCGGCGACCCGGCTGCTCTTCCGGCTGGCGACCGGCTGCGCGGTCACCGACACCCAGACCGGGCTGCGCGGTTATCCGGCGCGCATGCTGCGCACGCTGGGCACGGTGCCGGGCGACCGGTTCGAGTACGAACTGCGGCTGCTGTTGCGCGCCGCCCGTGACCGGATGCCGATCGAGGAGGTCGAGATCGCCACCGTGTACCTGGACGGCAACCGGTCGTCGCACTTCCGGCCGGTACGGGACTCAGCCCGCGTCTACCGCCCGCTGCTCGCCTTCGCCGGTTCGTCGCTGCTCGCCTTCGCGCTGGACGCCGCGCTGCTGGCCGGGCTGGTCGGCTGGACCGGCGAGCTGGCCGCCTCGGCGGTCGCGGCCCGGCTGGTCAGTGCCACCGTCAACTACACGGTGAACCGGGGCGCGGTGTTCCGCGGCGGCGAACGGGTGCCGCACCGGCGGGCGGCGCCCCGGTACGCGGCGCTCGCCCTCGCCTCGCTGACCGCGAACGTGCTGCTGCTGCATCTGCTCTCGGCGCTGACCGGCTCGCTGGTGGTGGCCAAACTCGTCACCGAGGCGAGCCTGTTCGTGGCCGGGTTCGCGGTGCAGCGGGCGTACGTCTTCGGCCGCGTGCACCTGAACCGCAACCGAACGGCAGCGGACCGGCACCGGCCGCCCCTCACGCTGGGGGCATGAGCAGCGCCTCCAGCACCGCCGTGGTGACGCGGCGTGTCGCGGCCTGGCATCTCGCCCTGGCCGCCGCCCCCGTCGTCATCGCCGCCTACTTCACCCTGGTCCGCCTGGACGTGCTGCCCGGCACCCAGGTGGCGCTGTACGTCAGCGCCAACGCGGCGTTCGGCGTGGCGTGCCTCTACGCCGCCCGGCGGCATCCCGCGCTGCGCAAGTTCCTGCTGCTCATGGCAGGTTCCGCGGCGGCCGGCGTCACCGCCGACGTGATCTTCTACGTGCAGGCGCTGACCCTCGACGAGGTGCCCTACCCGGGCATCGCGGACGCGTTCTACCTCGCCTCGTACCCGCTGATGGCGCTCGGCCTGCTGCTCGTGATCCGCCGGCGGACCCCCGGCTGGGACGGGGCCAGCGCCATCGACGCCGCCATCGTCGCGGTCGGCGCCGGATATCTGGTGTTCGAGTTCATCATCGCGCCGACCTGGGAGAGCGGCGGCCACGGCCTGGCCGCCTTCGTCTCGGTCGGCTACCCGATCGGCGACCTGATGCTGATCATGGTGGGTGCCCGCCTGCTGCTCGGCGCCGGGCCCCGCTCGACGTCGCTGCGCCTGATCGGCGGATACCTCGGCCTGGTCCTGGTCGCCGACACGATCTACAGCATCCAGCAGATCAACGGCACCTATCAGGTCGCCAACTTCCTCGACGCGTTCTGGATCACCTCGGGCTTCCTGCTCGCCGCCGGTGTGCTGCACCCCTCCGCGCCGAAGCTGATCAGCGACTCCAGCGCGGCCACCCCGGACGCCACCACCGGCCGGCTGGTCGTCCTCGCCGTCGCCGCGATGATCGCGCCGACCTCCATGCTGGTCCAGGTCGGCCTGGGCAAGAACCCGCAGGTGGTCGCCGCCGCGAGCGTCTGCAACCTGCTGTTCCTGCTGGTCCTGGTCCGGATGACCGGCCTGGTCCGGGCGCAGCGGCTGGCCGCCATCACCGACGGGCTGACCGGCCTGCGCAGCCGCCGCTACTTCGAGGAGTCGCTCGGCAACGAGAGCGCCCGCGCCGGCCGTTACGGGCTGCCGCTGAGCATGCTGCTGCTCGACATCGACCACTTCAAGCGGGTCAACGACACGTACGGCCACAACGGCGGCGACCGGGTCCTCGTCGAGGTCACCCACCGCCTGCAGGAACTCGTCCGCCCCGGCGACGTGGTGGCCCGTTACGGCGGTGAGGAGTTCGCCGTGCTGCTGCCGAACACCGGCCCCGAGCAGGCGTGGGAGATCGCCGAGCGGATCCGCCGCGGGGTGAGCGCCGCGCCGATCGCGGTCACCGAGGACCGGCTGTCGCGGGTCACCGTCTCGGTCGGCACCGCCGGCATGCCGGCCGTCGGCTCCACCGACGAGCTGGTGCTCGCCGCCGACCGTGCCCTCTACGCCGCCAAGAACGCCGGCCGCAATCAGGTCGCCGCCGCCGACGGCGTCGAGCGGGTCGCCCAGCCGCAGGCGGCCTGAGCGCGGACCGGGTGTCGGCCGGGCGGCGGCAGCAGTCACAATCGTCGCCATGCGGTTCGGCTTCCTGGGCCCGCTTCGAGCGGAGCACCCCGACGGGCGGCCGATCCCGCTCGGCGGGCGCCGGCTGCGGGCCCTGCTGGCGATGCTGCTGCTCGACGCCGGCCGGCCGGTCGGCATCGAGCGCCTGATCGACGGCCTCTACGGCGAGCAGCCGCCGGCCGGCGCGGGCAACGCGCTGCAGTCGCAGGTCTCCCGGTTGCGGCAGGCGCTGCCGGTCGAGCTCGGCCCGGCGGGTTACCGGCTCGCTGTCGAACCCGGCGAGGTCGACGTCCACCGGTTCACCGAGCTCGCGGCGGCCGGGCGGCGGGCCCTCGCCGCGGACGACGCCGAACGGGCCGCCGGTCTGCTGCGGTCGGCGGTGGCGCTGTGGCGCGGGGAGGCGCTGGCGGACGTGCGCGACGCGCCGTTCGCGGAGCCGCAGGCGGCGCGCCTCACCGAGCTGCGCCTGACCGCGATCGAGGACCTGCACGAGGCCCAGCTACGCCAGATCGAAGCCGGGCCCCGAAACGAAACCGCAGCGCAGCAGCGGAGCCCGTTCGAGGCGCGGCCCCGAAGCGAGACCGCGCCGCAGCCACAGAGCGAGACCGGGGCGCAGCAGCGGAGCCAGTTCGAGGCGCGGCCGCGGGCGGCCGCGGGGCTGCTGCCGGGCGACGCGATCGCCGAGCTGCGCGAGCTGACAGCCGCGCATCCGCTGCGCGAGCGACCGCGCGCCCTGCTCATGCGCGCGCTGGTCGCGGCCGGACGCCCGGCGGAAGCCCTTGCCTCGTACGAGGACGCGCGCCGCACTCTCGCCGAGGAACTCGGGGCCGACCCGTCACCGGAGCTGACCGCCGTGCACACGGCCGTCCTCCGCGGCACCGAACCCTCCGCACCCACCCCGGTGCACACCGCCGCACCGGCCCGGCTCGGGCTGCCGACGCAGTTGACCAGCTTCGTCGGCCGCGACGACGAGCTCGCCCGGGTCGCCGCCGCCCTCGGCACGGCGCGCCTGGTCACGCTGCACGGCCCGGGCGGCGCCGGCAAGACCCGCCTGGCCGTCGAGTCCGCTGCCCGCCACCCCAGCGACGCCTGTTTCGTGCCGCTGGCCGCGGCCGGCGACGACGACGTGCCCCGGGCCGTGCTCACCGCCCTGGGCCTGCGCGACCTGCGGCTCAGCGACATGCCCGCCGCCGAGGCGCCGCCGCCCGCCGACCGGCTGGTGGCCGCCCTCGCCGACCGGCGCCTGCTGCTGGTGCTGGACAACTGCGAGCACGTGGTGGACGCGGCCGCCGCCCTGGCCGGCCGGATCCTCGCCGCCGCGCCCCGGGTCCGGATCCTCACCACCAGCCGGGAAGCCCTCGGCATCACCGGCGAGACCCTGGTCCCGGTCTCCGGCCTGTCGGTGCCGCCCGCCGACGCCACCGGCGACGACCTCGCCACCTTCGCCGCCGTCCGGCTCTTCGCCGACCGCGCCGCCGACGTCTCCCCCGGCTTCCGGGTCACGCCGGAGAACGCCGCGGCGGTCCGCCGGGTCTGCCGGATGCTCGACGGCCTGCCGCTCGCCGTCGAGCTGGCCGCCGCCCGCCTGCACGCGCTGCCGGTCGCCGAGGTGGCCGCCCGCCTCGACGACCGCTTCCAGCTGCTGTCGCGCGGCAGCCGCACCGCCGAGTCGCGGCACCGCACCCTGCAGGCCGTGGTCGCCTGGAGCTGGGACCTGCTCACCGAGCCGGAACGGATCCTGGCCCGCCGGTTCACCGTCTTCGCCGGCAGCGCCGGCCTGGACGCCGTCGAACGGGTCTGCGGCCCCCTCCCGGACACCGTGGAGATCCTGGCCGGGCTGGTGGCGAAGTCGCTCATCGAGCGGGACGGCGACCGCTACCGGATGCTGGCGACGATCCGGGCGTACTGCGCGGACCGGCTTGCCGAGGCCGCGGAGCAGGACCGGGTGCGGCTCGCCCACGCCGCGTACTTCGTGGAGCTGGCGCGCCTGGCCGACCCGCGCCTGCGTACCGCTGACCAGCTGGAATGGTTGGACCGCCTGGACGCCGACCGGGACAACTTCCACGCCGCGCTGCGGCGTTCGTCGGCCGGCGGCGACGCCGGCACGGCGTTGCGCCTGGTCTCCGCCCTCTCCTTCTACTGGTGGCTGCGCGGGCTGCGCGCCGAGGCCACCGACCTGGCCCGGCAGGTGCTGCGCGACACCGGCCCGGAGCCGCCCGCGGACCTGATCGAGGAGTACGCGCTGTGCGTGCTGACCGCGACCCTCGGCGGCACCGAGCCACCCGCGCCGCGCTGGGCGAACTTCATGATGACGCTGACCGGCCCGCCCGCCCAGCCGTTCCTGCTCTACCTGTCGGCGATGGCCGTCGGCCCGCCGGACGCCGCCCCCGGTGAGGTGGTCGCCCTGAACCGGCGGCTGCGCGGCACGCTCGGCGGGGAGCCGTGGAGCGACGCGCTCGGCGGGATCGGCGGCGGCTGGATGCTGCTGTTCGCCGGGGCCACCGCGGACGAGGCGGAGGCCGACTTCGCCTCGGCACTGGCCGGGTTCCGCAAGCTCGGCGAGCGCTGGGGCACCATGCTGGCGCTCTCCGGAGTGTCCGAGATGGCCATCTGGCGCGGCGAGCCGGCCGCGGCGATCGAGCCGATGGACGAGGCGTTGCGGCTCGCCGGCGAGCTGGGCTCCACCGTGGACGTCGCCGACCTGCTCCGCGGCCGCGGCGAGGGCCGAGCGCCGAGCAGCGCGATCGGGCTGACCGGGGTGGTGGCGAGCCGGCGCAGGATGCCCTTCTCACGGTAGTTGGCGAGCACGG
>NZ_JBEZZB010000084.1:0-44239 GCF_040638955.1 Actinoplanes sp. NPDC024001 | reverse complement strand
GGCGGCCGCCGCGGCGGCGGGCCAGGACGCGGCGTCGCGGGCGTGCCACCCGTCGGAGCAGAACACCGCCGCGGCGGCCTCGAACTCGTTGTGGTAGCCGCCGGGTGCGGGCTCCAGCCGCTCGGCGAGCGACTTGCGGGCGGCTTCACGGCGGGCCGGTTCGGCGTACGGATCGGTCAGCGCCCGCAGATCGACGAGGTTCGGGATGACGTGGTCGGCGGCGTCCGGCTGGTAGAGCTGCTGCAGCGTCTGGCTGACCAGCATCGGATAGGTGTAGTCACGCCCGTCCGGCAGGGTGACCGGGGCACGCTGGAGCCGCTCGGCGATCGTGTCGAAGTCACCGCCCGCGAAGCCGCACCGCGACTCGCCGGCCCGGTCGCATCGTTGGAGCAGTTCCCGCAGCACCCGGTGGGACGCGGCCGCGGAACCCATCCGTACGAAAGTGGGAACATCCCTGGTGGCCGGCGTGCCGGCCCAGGCGGCCGGGTCGACGATGCCGTCGATGGCGATCGCGCGCACCCGGCCGGGGAACATGGCGGCGTAGACCTGCCCGAGGTAGCTGCCGTAGGACACCCCGAGGTAGGTCAGCCGGGCATCGCCGACGGCGCGGCGCAGCACGTCCATGTCGCGCGCCACCTGCGCGGTCGACGCGGCCGCGGCCAGGCCGCCGGTGGCGGCCGCGCAGGAGACCCCGATGGTACGGGCGCTCGCGACCGCCTTCCGGACCTCGGCGCGGGTGTACGGCCCCCGGCCCGGCCCGGTGAACGGTGCGGTGACCCGCTGCTGCTCCTCGGCGCTGCCGAAGCACCGGACCTGCCAGCTGTCCCCGACCCCGCGCGGGTCGACGCCGACGATGTCGAACCGTGCCACCACTTCCGGGCTGAGGAAGTCCGGCAGGCCCATCGCCATGTCGGTGGCGGAGCTGCCGGGCCCGCCCGGGTTGACGAACAGGCTGCCGATGCGCCGCGCCGGATCGGTGGCCCGGTGCCGCAGCAGGGCGACCTCCACCTGCGCCCCGTCCGGGTCGTCGTAGTCCAGCGGCAGCGGCGCCGTCGCGCACTCGAACCGTTCCTCGCACGGCTGCCAGCGCAGGACCGGGGTCGGCACGCGATCGACGCGCTGGGCCTCGGCCGGTGGTCCGGCCGCCTGCGCGGGGATGCCGGCCAGGGACACGGTGAGGACCGCCGCCGCGGTGATCAGAGAACGCATGACAGCCAGCCTCGATGGATCTCCGTCCGATCTCGATACCGCTGGCGGGTCACAAAAAGGTAGGGCGGACTGGATGGCGCATCGGGAACGGCAGCGTTATGGTGCTTCTAAATTCGAAGCACTGGAGGCGACTGTGGTGCGTATTCCTCCGCTCGGCGCCCCGTACCCCGAGGGTGTCGAGGATCAGCTGGCGGCGATGATGCCGCCCGGTGTGCCGCCGATCGGCCTGTTCCGGACCTTCGCCCGCAACCTGCCGATGACCGTGGCGATGACCGGCTGGGGCAGCTACGAGCTGAGCCGCCACCTCTCGCTGAGCATGCGGGAGCGGGAGATCGTCATCCTGCGCACGTGTGCGCGCTGCGCCTGCGAGTACGAGTGGGGCGTGCACGTGATGTTCTTCGCCGACCGGGTGGGTCTCACCGGCGACCAGCTCACCTCACTCACCCACGGCTCGGCCGGCGATCCATGCTGGACGGACGCCCGCGAGCGGGTGCTGATCACGGTCGCCGACGCCCTGCACGACACCTCGGATCTCGACGACGACCTGTGGAAGACCGCCCGCGACCTTCTCGGCGAGGCCGAGCTGCTCGACCTGTTCCTGCTCTGCGGGTGGTACCACGCGATCAGCTTCGCCGCCCGCGCCGCCCGGGTGGACCTGGAGCCCGGCGCACCTCGCTTCGCCGACGCCCGGCCATGACGGACCGCCACGAGCAGGTCACGTCCTTTCAGGACGTCGAAACCGGCCTGCGCGCGATCGTCGCGATCCACGACAGCACGCTCGGCCCGGGCTTCGGCGGGACGCGCTTTCATCCGTACGCGGGGGCGGCCGCCGCACTGGCCGACGTGCTGCGGCTCTCGCGCGGGATGACGCTGAAGACCGCGATGGCGGACCTGCCGTGCGGTGGCGCGAAGGCGGTCATCATCGGTGACCCGCGCACGCTGAGGTCCGAGCCGCTGCTGGAGTCCTACGGCCGTTTCGTGCAGAGCCTCGGCGGGCGCTACGTCACGGCCGGCGACGTCGGCGTCAGCGCCGAGGACCTCGACGTGATCGGCCGCACCACCGAGTTCGTGGTCGGCCGGACGGTCGCCGCCGGCGGCTACGGCGACAGTGGACCGATGACCGCGCTCGGTGTCCTGCACGCCATCCGGGCCGCCGCCGCGACGCGGTGGGGGAGCGCCGACCTGACCGGGTGCGCGGTCGGCGTCGAAGGGCTGGGCAAGGTCGGCTTCGAGCTGGCCCGCCTGCTGCTGGCGGCCGGGGCGAAGGTCACCGCGGCGGAGATCTCCACGCCGGCCCGCGAGCTGCCGGGAGTCGTGCTCACCGACCGGGTGCTCGACGCGCCGGTCGACGTCTACGCGCCCTGCGCGCTGGGCGCCACCCTGACCGCTGACTCCGTCCCCCGGATCCGCGCCTCGATCGTCTGCGGCGCCGCCAACAACCAGCTCGCCACCGCCGACGTCGAGCGGTTGCTCGCCGACCGGGACGTCATCTGGGTGCCGGACTTCGTGGCGAGCGCCGGCGGCGTGACCATGGGCTCGTACGAGTTCCGGCGACTGCCGGTCGAGGACGTTCCCGCCCGGGTGGCGCGGATCTTCGACACCACTGCCGAGGTGCTCGCCCTCTCCCGCGATCGGGGGTTGCTGCCCGGCGCGGCGGCCGAGTCGATCGCCCGCGCCCGGATCAACCGGCGCCGGACAGCAGAGCCCGATCAGGACAGGTGGATGTAGTCCAGCTCGGCGTACCCCGAGCCGCCGGCGAACGCCGGTGCGCCCTTGGCGAGGCGGATGACGTTGTAGCCCGCGTTGAGATTCACGGTCGTGCTGACCGTCGACCCGAAGATGCCCCAGCCGGCGGTCGGCGGGTAGCTGATCGTCGACCAGCCGCCCCCGTTGTACGCCAGCCCGTGCGTCGCGGTGGCCCCGGTGCCGTTGGCGTAGCCGATCGCCATCGTGTACGACCGGGCGGCCGGCACGTGCACGATGAAGTCGACGAACGACTGGTTGCGCATGTTCGCGCTGCCGTCGATCTGCCCGACGTATCCGCCGTTGGACGCCGACCCGGCCGAGAACCGGTTGGCGTTGACCACGGTGGCGTTCTCCGCCTCGTACCGTTGCTGCCAGGTCGCCGCGCCGGACGCCGGGGTGACCAGCAGCTGGTAGGCGTCCCACGCGTGCATGTTGGTCACCGGGACGCTGATGCTGCCGTTGACGACGTTGTAGGTCGCCGACGAGACCGCGATCGGCGCGTTCTGGTTGGTGTGCCGCCCGGTGGTGCCGCTGCGGGTCAGGGTCACCCGCACCTGCGAGCCGAGCGCGCCGAGCCCGTTGACGCGCACCGTGTTGTTGCCGCTGTCACCGCCGAGCACCACGTTGACGAAGCGGCGCGTCGGGTCGTACGACGCCACTCCCTCCAGCCAGGACCCGGGGATGGTCTGCACGATGTTGCCGGCCATGTCGCCGTACCACCGGTAGGGCCAGTACGACGAGGTCGGCGCGTTGTTGTGCAGCAGGCCGTTGAGTGTGCCGGCCTCGTACCAGTAGGCCCGCTCGGCCGAGCGGATGCCGTGCCGTTCGAAGACCGCCATGTAGTGCACCGAGACGCTGGGGATGTCGACCTGGGACGGCGACGCGTACTCGTTGATCGAGATGGGCCGGGGTGAGATGCCCAGCGACCGCTCGATCGCGCGGTAGTCGTTGACGTGCGCCTCGACCTGGAGGTACTTGTCGTCCTCCAGCTCGTGCCAGACGATCACGTCGGGCAGGGTGTTGGTGTTCCGGGCGTGGGTGAGGAAATCGACCATCCATTGGTGGTTGTAGACGGAGTGCGACGGCCCGACGATCGGGGTGACCGTGTCGAGCGTGCGGATCAGCCGGTGGGTGCGGGTCCAACCGTCCAGGAAGGGGCCCGCCGCGGCGGTGTTCCAGGTCCAGTCCGGCTCGTTCCAGAGTTCCCAGCCGTCGACGTTGGTGGTCGAGGTGGCGTTCAGCCGGGCCTGCACCATGGTGCGGACCTTCGACTCCCAGTCCGCCCAGCTCACCCAGCGGTACGGGAAGTTGGGGTAGATGTCCGGCATCCGGAAGAACTGCTGGGCGCCGGCGCTGGTCACCTTGCCGGCCACCTGCAGTCCGTCGCAGCACGGGCTGGTCGCGCCGTTGCCGAGCTGCTGCCCGCCGGGCGGCGGCTGGGTGAGGTGGTTCAGCTTGAGCGGCAACATCATGTTCAGGGGCGGGTTGTTGCCGGTGTTGACGGCGTAGAGGCCGCCGGACGCCACGTGCGTGACGGGCCGGACGACCGTGCCGACGTTGACCGTGAGGGTGTTGCCGGCGGCCTGTGCCGGGCTGGGGACGGCCAGCCCGGCGGCCACGAGGAGCAGGAGGACGGTGGATCTTCGCACGGTTCACCTCGGTGGGGGTGAGGACAGGACGGTTACTCCTCCCGTGAGGCCAGCGGAATCCAGACCCGCATCGGTCCGGGGGTGCGGTTGGCCCACAGGAAGTAGGGGACGGCGGTGACCACCGTGTTCGGCCCGGACGCGGCGGCCGGCGGCCAGGTGCCGTAGAGCCCGGTGTCCGAGACGGCGCGGGCGCGGACGGGCACCTGCAGCGTCACCGGGAACGGACCGTCGCCATGGAACGCGACGGTGAGGGAGGAGTGCGGGTCGAGGCAGAGGTCCTCGAGCACCACGCCCGCGGGCACGTCGGCCTGCTCCAGGCAGTAGACCAGCGGGCCGCGGACCAGGGCGACGGCGCCGCGGGTGGCGTCGACCCGCGGGTGGGCGCTGACCAGGCGGGTCGGCATGGCCAGGGTCAGGACGATCCGGTCGCCCGCGTGCCAGACCCGGTGCAGCCGGAGGTAGCCGTCCTCGGCGTGGGCCGGCGCCGGGTTGCCGTTGACGGTCAGCCGCGCGTCGTCGCACCAGGCCGGCACCCGCAGCGACAGCGCCCACGGCTCGGCGGACGTGGCGGTCACCGTGACGGTGATCTGCTCGTCCCACGGGTAGCTGGTCTCCACCTCGACGGCGCGCCCGCCGTCGCTGAACGTGCCGGTGCCGTAGAGGTGCAGCTGCAGGCCGCCGGGTCCGCCGGTCGCCAGGTAGGCGTGCAGCGACGCCATCAGCCGGGCCAGGTTGGGCGGGCAGCAGGCGCACGAGTACCAGCTCAGCCGCTGCGACGGGGCGTCCTCGTGGGAGCCGTCGTGGCCGGTGCGCAGCTGCAGCGGGTTGGAGTAGAAGAACTCGGTGCCGGAGAGGGCGGTGCTGCCCGCGATGCCGTTGTGCAGCACCCGTTCCATCTCGTCGGCGTACTTCACCTTGCCGGTGGCCAGCAGCAGCCGCCAGGCCAGCTGGAAGCTGCCGATCGCGGCGCAGGTCTCCGCGTAGGCGCGGTCCGGCGGCAGCTCGTACGGGTCACCGAACGCCTCGTCGCGGTGCCGGGAACCCTGCCCACCGGTGATGTAGGTGCGGCTGTCCAGTGCGGAGTCCCAGAGCCGTTCGGCCGTCTCCAGCAGCGCGGTGTCGCCGGTCTCCACGGCCACGTCGACGGCGCCGGCGAGCAGGTAGAGCTGGCGCACCACGTGCCCGGTGACCTCGGTGGACTCGCGCAGCGGCTCGTGGTCCTGGAAGTAGCGGGGGCCGAACCGGCTGGCGTCCAGCGTGCCGTGACCGCGGTTGGTGACGAAGCGGCCGGCGAGATCCAGGTAGGGGCGGTGCCCGGTGACCCGGTAGAGCTCGGCGAGAGCCGTCTCCACCTCCGGGTGCCCGTCCACCTCGGGCGAGTCCCCGTACCGTTGCACCAGAAGATCGGCGAAGCGGCGCGCGACCGAGAGGACCTGCTGGGCCGCCGGCTCGTCGGGCGCGGAACGCGCCGCGGCGACCGCGGCCTGGACCAGGTGGCCGGCGGTGTACATCTCGTGGCTGTAGTGCAGCTCGTTCCACTGCCGGTCGCGGTGCGCCGGGTCCTGGTAGAAGGAGTTCAGGTAACCGTCCGGGTCCTGGGCCTTCTCCAACAGCGCGGCCACCTCGTCGACGAAGGCGGGCGCGGAGCCGGACCAGAACGCCGCCTCCAGGGTCTTGTGCACGTCGGTGTCGGCGAACCACATGCCGGCGAACTCGGCGTCGGCGTCCCCGGTGACCCGGCGCAGGTTGGTCAGGTTGCCGTGCACGCCGAGCTGGTCGATGCAGTGCGGCAGCGTCGCGCCGGCGTTGCGGGCCTGCCAGTCGCCCAGCAGTCCGCCCGGCGTCAGCCGGACCGCGCCGGCGGGCAGCGGCCGCAGGACGCCGAGCGCGTCCGGCGTGGGCACGACGGGACCGTGCGAAACGAAGCTCATGTGGTTCCTCAGTCCTTGACGGCGCCGGCGGTGACGCCGGCCGCGACGTAACGCTGGGCGATGATGAGCAGCAGCGTTGCGGGGATGGAGGCGATCACCGCGGTGGCCATGATGGCGTTCCATTGCTGGTTGTTGTTGCCGATGTACTGGTAGATGCCGAGGGTGATGGGCTGGTGGTCGGCGCCGCCGGCGAGCGTGGAGGCGAACACGAAGTCCGACCAGGCCCACAGGAACGCGAAGAGGCTGACCGTGACGATCG
This sequence comes from Actinoplanes sp. NPDC024001, assembly GCF_040638955.1. NCBI lineage: Bacteria > Bacillati > Actinomycetota > Actinomycetes > Micromonosporales > Micromonosporaceae > Actinoplanes > Actinoplanes sp. NPDC024001. The sequence goes on along the minus strand of NZ_JBEZZB010000084.1, from coordinate 37,445 downwards.
CGTTGCGGGACACCGGCAGGATCACCGAGACGAACGTGCGCCAGGTGGAGGCGCCGTCGATGCGGGCCGCGTTGATCAGCTCGTCGGGCAGGCCGGACATGAACGCTGTGAAGATCAGCACGCCGAACGGCACCGCGATCGTCGAGTCGGCCAGGATCAGAGCGGGCAGCGTGTTGAGCACGCCGAGGCGCAGGTAGATGGCGTAGAAGCCCATCGCCATGATGATCCCGGGGATCATCTGGGCGATCAGCAGCACGAAGCTGAGCGCGCCGCCGCCTGCCGGGCGCAGCTTCGCCAGGGCGAAGCCGGCCGGGGCGGACAGCATCAGGGTCAGCACGACGGTGCCGATCCCTACGATCAGGCTCGTCCCGAGGTATGGCAGTTGCTGGTCCAGGACGGCGCGGTAGCCCTCCAGGGTGCCGTTGAACGGGAACAGGTGCGGTGGGTCGGCGCGCATGTCGGTGTCCTTGGTGAAGGACACGTTGATCATCCAGTAGATCGGGAACAGCATGATCGCCGTGAAGGTCAGGCCGAGCCCGGTCTTGGCATGCTGCTTCACGCCTGCCTCCTCTGGAACCGGATGTAGAGCAGGCCGAAGACCAGGGCCATGATGATCAGCAGGTTGCCGACCGCGGCGCCGGGCCCGAATTCGGGCAGCAGGTTGCCGAAGCTGAGCCGGTAGGACCAGGTGGCGAAGGTGGTCGACGCGTCGGTGGGGCCGCCCTTGGTCATGATCCAGATGATGTCGAAGACCTTCAGCGTGTAGACCAGCCCGAGCAGCAGGGTGATCGCGGAGACCGGCCGCAGCAGCGGGAAGGTGACCCGCCAGAAGCGTTGCCAGGGTGATGCGCCGTCGATTGCGGCGGCCTCGTAGACGTCTTTCGGGATGGCCTGCAGTCCGCTGTAGAGCACCACCAGGTTGAACGGGATGCCGATCCAGATGTTCGCGATGATCACGCTGGTCAGCGCCCAGTCCGGCGAGGTCAGCCAGTTCACCGGGTCGACGCCGAACAGGCCCAGGGCGTGGTTGACGATGCCGGAGTCGCTGTTGAGCATCCAGCTCCAGGTCGACGCGCTCACGATCAACGGCAACAGCCACGGTACGAGGAACAGCGCGCGCAACGTGGCGGACAACCGGAAGTTCTGGGCGAAGAACACCGCCAGGGCCAGCCCGATGGCGAACTGGAACGCGATCGACACGAAGGTGAAGACCAGCGTGTGCAGCAGCGCCGGCCCGAACGCCGGGTCGTCGAACACCGTCCGGTAGTTGTCCAGGCCGCTGAACGGGGCGTCGCCCTGCACGAAGCTGCGCACCGTGTAGTGCCGCAGGCTCAGGTCCAGGTTGCGGTAGAGCGGGTAGGCGTAGAAGGCGGCCAGGTAGACCACGACCGGGGCGAGGAACGCCCAGGCGGTCCAGTGAACTCGGGACCGCCGGACCCGGGTGCTGCCTTCCCGGGTCCGGACGAGGGTGTCGGCGTGCGTGGTCACTTGGTAGCCGCGGCTGCCGTCGTCTGGGCGTCGGTGAGCGCCTGCTGCGGGGACTTCGATCCGCTGAGCGCCGCCTGGAACGCGGTCCACATCGGCTGCGAGATCTTCGGGTACTTGGTGCCGAGGTCGTCACTGGTGCGGCCCTTGGCGGCCTTGACCGCGTCGACCCAGACCTTCAGCTCGGCGTTCTCGGTGACCTGCTTCTGCTGCACGGCCTCGGTCGCCGCGATGTAGGACAGTGTCGTGTCCGTGGTGTAGGCGTTGTCGCTGCTGCTCAGGCAGGAGATCAACTTCTCGGTGACCGCGTACCGGTCGGTCGTGGACTGGACCGGTGCGGTGACGAACTCGCCGCCGGTCGGGGCGGGAGCGGTGCCGCCGGCCTGCGACGGGATCGGGATGATGCCGTACTCGAAGCCGGTCTTCTTGGCGTTGGCGAGCTGCCAGGTGCCGTTCTCACTGAACGCGAAGTCACCGGTGGCGAACTCCTGCCAGCTGGTGGTCTGGGTGTTGTTGAGCACCGAGTTCGGCGCGTAGCCCTTCTTCAGCCAGTCGGTCCACAGGGCCAGCGCGGCCACGCCCTGCGGCGAGTCGAGCTGGGTCAGGTCGGCACCGGAGCCCCAGAACCACGGCAGGAACTGGAAGCTGCCCTCCTCGGTGCCGATCGCCGAGAACGTGATGCCCTTCTTGCCGGTGGCCTTCACCTTCTCCAGGGCGGCGGTGAGGCCGGCCCAGTCCTTGATGGACGCCGGGTCGACACCGGCCTTGTCGAGGACGGCCTTGTTGTAGTACAAGGCAAGCGTGTTGGCGCCGATCGGGATGCCGTAGGTCTTGCCGCCGATCTGACCGGCGGCGAGAAGGTTCGGCTCCACCGCGGAGGTGTCGACCTTCAGCTCGTCCGTGGTGGTCAGCACCCCGGCGTCGGCGAGCGTCGACACCACCGGGTTGTCGACGATCAGCACGTCGGGGGAGTTGTCCTGCTGGGCGGCGAGCAGCGCCTTGTTGGTGAGGTCGGTGGTGTCGTACCCGGTGCGCTCGACCGTGACGCCGGCGTCGGTGCCGCACTTGGTCAGCAGCTTCACCCAGTCCGACGTGGCGTCGAACTGCGGGTACGGGTCCCAGATCGTGTAGGTGCCGCCGGCTTCCGAGCCGCCGTCGCCGGAACCGGAGTCGGAGGAGTTGGAGCAGCCCGCCAGGAGACAGGCGGCGATGGTGAACGCAGCCGCAGCGCGAACGCGCAGGGATGTCATATGGGTCCTCGCACACTGGTTGGGATGCCAAGGAAATCGATTGCCTAGAAGCTAGGTAGCCGCTTGCTCGCATGTCAAGAGCGAGTTACCGTTCGATGAAGCGGGTGACCGGAAGGTTGCTCGGAAACTCGGGAGGAAACGCTGAGCACGATGGATCGCGCCGTCACCATCAGCCAGGTGGCCGCGCTCGCGGGGGTCTCCACCGGAACGGCGTCCAAGGCGCTCAACGGCCGGGGTGCGTTGCGGCCGGAGACCCGGCTGCGCGTGCAGCAAGCAGCCGAGCAGCTCGGGTTCGTCGCCAACGCGGCGGCGCGCAGCCTGCAGACCGGGCGCACCTACACGGTCGGCATGATCACCACCGACAGCATCGGCCGGTTCAGCATCCCGCTGCTCATCGGCGCCGAGGACGCCCTCGGCGCGGGACAGATGTCGGTCTTCCTCTGCGACGCCCGCGACGACCCGATCCGGGAGCAGTACTACCTGCGTACGCTGCTCAGCCGCAAGGTCGACGGGATCATAGTGACCGGGCGCCGGACCCAGGCGCGGGCGCCGATCGGAGTCGGGCTGCCGGTCCCGGTGGTGTACGCGTTCATCAGCTCGGCCGACCCGCAGGACTGCTCGGTCGTGCCGGACGAGGCTGACGGGGCGCGGCGCGCGATCCAGCATCTGCTCGCGGTCGGGCGGCGGCGGATCGCCCACGTGACCGGGCCCGAGCATCACCACTCGGCGACGGTCCGGGCCTCGGGAGCTGTGGAGACGCTGGCGGCCGAGGGGCTGCGGCCGGTGGTGCCGACGCTCTACGGGGAGTGGAGCGAGGCCTGGGGGCGGCAGGCGGCGCGCATGCTGCTCAACTCGGGCGCCGACGTCGACGCGGTGTTCTGCGGCAGCGACCAGATCGCCCGCGGGCTGGCGGAGGCGCTGCGGGACGCCGGCAGGGACATCCCGGGGGACATCGCGCTGGTCGGCTTCGACAACTGGGACGTCATGGTCGACGGCTGCCGGCCCGCGCTGACCAGCGTCGACATGGATCTGGAGGGGATCGGGCGCAGCGCCGCCGAACTGCTCCTCGCCAAGATCAACGGCGATCCGGTGCAGGGGCCGCGCGCCCGCCCCTGCCGTCTCGTCCCCCGAGCCTCCACCGCCGTGTGAACTGTGGGGCGCGCTGCGCGCCCCACAGCCCACGCTGGGGAGGCAAACGTTTTCCTACCGGGCATTGACGGGTGTGGTTGGGGGTCCGTAACCTACCCGAAACCCCACCCCGCGGCGGCGCGGCGAGATCCCGCCGGTGCGCACGTCCTTGCGCGCCAGGCAAGCAGGCCATCCTTTGCATGCCGCACTCCGCCGATCGTTGTGAACGCTCACATCAGCGTTGGAGAGACGCATGAGTCCTCGGAAACATCCGCCCCCACTGCTGTTCGCCGCCGTCGCAGCCGGGCTGCTGGCCGTGCTTCCCGCCCTGCCGGCACGGGCCGCCGCCGACGTCCCGGCGCCGGTGGTCGCCTACGAGTTCGACGCCGGCGACCTCACCAGCGGCGTCGTCACCGACAGCTCCGGCAACGGGCTGGACGGCACGCTCGTCAACGGCGCCACCGCGACGCTCGTCGACGGCGCCCGCGGCGGCCACGCCATCCAGCTGCCCGGCGGCGGTCCCACCTCGAACGGCGCCCACATCCGGATTCCCCGGACGGTGCTGGAAGGCCGCACCGAGATCACCGTCTCCACCCGGGTCCGCTGGGACGGCACCACCGCGCCCTGGCAGTGGATCTACGCGCTGGGCAAGGACACCGGCCGCTACCTGTTCACCACCCCGTACAACGGCGACGGGCGCCTGCGTACCGCGGTGACCAAGGACTTCGCCGGCGCGGAAGCGCAGGTGACCGGCTCGGCGGCGCTGCCGGCGAACGCCTGGAGGACCCTCACCGTGACGCTCGGCGGCGGCCGCCTCGTCACCTACCTCGACGGCGCGGCGGTCGCCGAGGCGAAGACCACCGTGACCGCCGCCGACCTGCTCGACGCGAACACCACCTCGGCCGGGTTCATCGGCAAGTCGTTCTACCCGGACCCGCTGTTCGACGGGGCGGTCGACGACTTCCGGGTCTACGGTGCGGCGCTCGCCGCCGAGCAGGTCGCCGCCGAGTTCGGCGCGGCCCCGCCCACGGTCACCGAGCTGACCGGCACCGCGTTCCAGGTGCGGACCACCATCGGCACCGCCCCGGCGCTGCCGGCCTCGGTGCGGGCGAGGTTCACCGACGGGTACGACCGGGACGTCCCGATCACCTGGGCGGCGATCGACCCGTCGCAGTACGCGCAGCGCGGCACGTTCGCCGTCACCGGTACGGCAGCCGGCCGGGCGGTGACGGCCACGGTGACGGTGATCCGCGAGGGTGAGCTGACCGTCGACCTCGGCACGACCACCGGCGCCTTCCACGGCGGAGCCTCCGGCACCCTCTACGGGCTCTACGGCGACGGCGTCCCCACCAACAACCTGATCGAGGGCATGCGCCTGCGTACCGTCTCGACCAAGGCGCAGGACGGCCCCCAGCATCCCGGCGCCGACGCCCTCGAAGTGGTCAAGCCGCTGGCCGACAGCACCGACGGCGACGTCTACATCTACATGACCGACATCCACCGCGGCTTCCCCTACCAGTGGCCGGGCAGCACGCCGCAGGAGAAGCTGGCGACCTACCGCGAGAAGATCGTCAAGCAGGTCGGCCAGGTGCTCCAGCTCGACGAGAAATACCAGGACAACATCGTCTTCGTGCCGTTCAACGAGCCCGAGGGCAACATGTTCGGCACCGGCGAGTGGAGCTACAACCGGGTCAGCTGGCTCAGCGACCCGGACGACTACTTCGCCGCGTGGGACGACTTCTACCGGCTGATCAAGGACAGGATGCCGGGCGCGCGGATCGCCGGCCCCAACACCAGCATCCTGTTCGAGCAGGTCAAGGGCTTCCTGGAGCACACGAAGGCGGCCGGGACGGTGCCCGACGTGATCACCTGGCACGAGCTGAGCCACCCGGAGGCGGTCCGTGACAGCGTCGCGAAGTACCGCGCCTGGGAGGCCGAGGTGCTGCCCGGCAAGCACCTGCCGATCAACATCAACGAGTACGCCTTCAACTACCACACCAGCGTCCCCGGTCAGATGATCCAGTGGATCTCGGCGATCGAGGAGTCCAAGGTCGACGCGGACATCGCGTACTGGAACATCGACGGCAACCTGTCCGACTCGGCGGTGCAGGCCAACCGCGGCAACGGGCAGTGGTGGCTGTACAACGCCTACGGCAGCATGACCGGTGACACCGTGCGGGTCACCCCGCCGTACCCGGGGCAGAACTACACGATGCAGGGCGTCGCCACCCTGGACCGGGCGAAGAAGCAGGCGCGTGCCATCTTCGGCGGGTCGGCCGGCAAGGGGTACATCCGGTTCACCGACGTGCCGAAGGACTTCGGGCGCGGCGTGCGCGCCACGATCCGGGAGATCCCGTGGACCGGGCAGATCGGCGACTCGGCCCAGCCGAAGCTGATCGCCGAGAGGGATCTGCGCGTGGTGAACGGCGAGGTCGCCGTGGAGTTCGACCAGTTGGCGGAGTCCTCCGCGTACGAGATCGTCGTGAGTCCCACAGGCCACCGTGACCGGCCTGCGGCCGCGCCCACCGTCTGGCAGGGATCCTTCGAAGCCGAGGACGCGACCTACACCGGTGGCGGTTACAGCAGGAACGGGCCGGAGGGCTCGCCGGCCGACGTCTCGAAGTTCTACACCTCCGGCGGCTTCAACGTCGGCGGGCTGCGCACCGGCAGCGACGGGGTGCTCGACTTCACGGTGACCGTGCCCCGGGACGGCACCTATGACCTGAGCGTCTTCGCGAACTCGCTGAACACCTTCGACCTGGTCAAGGAGCAGGGGCCGACCAACGTGTTCCTGCGCGTCGACGGTGGCGCGGAACAGGAGATCTTCCTGCCGCTCGGCTACAAGTGGGTGGTCTGGGACCACACCGACACCAGGGTGCGGCTCACCGCGGGGGAGCACACCATCTCGCTGGCCGCGCGCAGCCTCGACGGCACGCGCGTCACCCAGGGTGACGCGATCATCGATCGCCTCACCCTGGCACTGCCCGGCCCGGCCGCAGCGATCTCGGCGTACGAGGCGGAGTTCGCCGACCTGAAGGGTGGCCGCCCGGTCTACGGCGACCGCCGGGGCGCCGAACTGTCCCGCGGTGGCACGGCGACCTTCTGGGTCTACTCGCCGGCCGACGCCTCGTCGACCCTGGACCTCGCCGTCACGTCGGGTTCGGTGGAGACCACCGTCAACGGCATCCGGGTCGGCAACGGGAGGAAGACGGCGGTGTCGCTGTCGGGTGGCGTCAACAAGGTGGTCGTCACCGGCACGGCCCGGCGGACCGTGATCGACCGGCTGGACGTCCGGCAGGCCGGCCGGGCGCTGCCGGAGACGGTGCTGGAGGCGGAGTCCGCGGCCCTCGCCGGCACCGCGGCGGTCGCCGCGAAGTCGCTGGCCGGCGGGGGCAAGGCGGTTACCGGGGTGGGTGGTGCGCCGGGCAACGGCAACACGCTCACCTTCACGGTGAACGCGGCCCGGGCGGGGGTTCACGCGCTGCGGATCCGGTACTCGAACCCGGAGCAGGCGGTGGCGACCCACTACAACCCGGACCCGCTGGCCCGGCACGCCGACCTGTCGGTGAACGGCGGGGCCGGCCGGCGGGTGCTGTTCCCGCACAGCTTCCACGACAACAACTTCTGGGAGCTGACCGTGCCGGTGAGCCTGCGGAAGGGGGTGAACACGGTCGAGTTCTCGTCGGCGGAACTGCCCAACTTCGACGGCACCAGCTATGCGTCGGAAACCTGGCCGGACGTGCTGCTGCGCTCGAAGTTCGCGCCGCTGATCGACCGGGTGACCGTGGCGCCGTTCAGCGCCCCGGCCCGGTGACGCGGTCCCCGGCGCGGCCGGTCAGCAAGCGGCTCGGACGCGGCTGACCACCGCGTCGGTGGAGAGGCCGTAGCGGTCGTGCAGGGTCGGCAGCGCGCCGGCCGCGAGGAACTCGTCGGGGAGGGCGATCGGCAGGACCGGTCGCGCCTTCCCGGCGAAGGCCAGGGTGGCCGCGACGGCCTCGCCGAGGCCCCCGCGGACGGTGTGGTTCTCGCAGGTCACCACCAAAGGACGCGGCCACCGAGATCGCCGACCGGGACGCGGTGCAGGTCGCCGGGCTGGCCTGCGACGTCACCGGCGAGCGGTCGGTGGAGCAGGTCCTGGAGGCGCTGGCGGGCTCGATGCCGCCGGCTGGTGCGCTGGTCAACAACGCCGGCATCACCTCACCCGTGCCGTTCCTCGAGGTCGCCGGGGAGGAGTGGGACCGGATCTTCGCGGTCAACGTGCGCGGGGCGTACCAGATCACCCGCCGCGTCGTGCCGGCGATGGCCGACCGCGGGTTCGGCCGGGTGGTGTTCCTGTCGTCGGTCTCCGCCGAGCGCGGTGGCGGGGTGTTCGGCGGCGTCGCCTACTCCGTGGCCAAGGCCGCCCAGCTGGGCTTCGCCCGGGCCCTCGCCCGCGAGGTCGGCCCGCGGGGCGTCACGGTCAACGCGGTCGCGCCGGGTCTGGTCGACACCGACATCACCGCCGGCAAGCTGGATCCCGAGCGCAAGGCGCAGGTGATCGCCGGGGTGCCGGTCGGGCGGGCCGGCAACGTGCACGACGTCGCGGACCTCATCGCCTACCTCTGCCGGGAGGAGTCCGGCTACATCACCGGCGCGACCTACGACGTCAACGGCGGCGCGCACATCCATTGATCTGTCGCGGCTACTATAATCATAGTAGCCTGGCGGGCATGGCCCACATCGTTGCCGTCACGCTCGGGACCCGCGGTGACGTCGTGCCGTTCGTCGCTCTCGGGCAGGCGCTGCGCGAGGCCGGCCACCGCGCCACGATCGCGACCCACGGATCGCTGCGGGCACTGGTGGAGCCGGCCGGGCTGGGTTTCGCGGCGCTGCCCGTCGAGTTCGGCGCGGATCCGCGCACCCTGACCTCGGCCCGGTTCGCGCGTGCGCTGGCCGGCCGGTGGCTCGACGTCGGGCGGGCCGTGGCGACGGCCTCCGCCGACGCGGACCTGCTGCTGCTCGGCGCGATGGGCTGGCTCGGCTATCACGTGGCGCAGGCCCGGGGTGTGCCCAGCATGGGCGCGTTCCTGCAGCCGCTCGAGCCCACCCGCGCGTTCCCGCCGGCGTTGCTGACCACCCGCTCGCTGGGCGGCTGGGGCAACCTCACCGCGGCCCGGGCGCTGCGGCTGCTCGGCCAGGCGCCGTTCGCCCGGCAGACCGCCGCGCTGCGACGGGAGCTGGGTCTGCCGCGGCTCGGGCCGGCGGCCACGTTCCGCCGGATGGACGCCGAGCGGTGGCCGGTCCTGCACGGGTTCAGCCCGGCTGTGGTGCCGGCGCCGGCGGACTGGCCGGCATACCGGCCGATGACCGGTTATTGGTGGCCGCCGGTGGGCGGGGAGCTCTCGCCCCGGCTCCAGCGGTTCCTCGACGACGGCGAACCGCCGGTGTTCGTCGGGTTCGGCAGCCTGGCCGCGCCGGGTCTGGACCGGGTCGTCGACGAGGCGCTGGCCCGGCTCGGCCGCCGGGCCGTGATCCAGGGAGGCGCCGCCGGCCTCGCCACGGACCGCCGCGACGTGCTGGTGGTCGGGGACGAGCCGCACACGGCGCTGTTCCCTCGGGTGAGGGCGGTGGTGCACCACGCCGGGGCCGGGACCACGGCGGCCGCGCTGCGTGCGGGCGTGCCGGCGGTGTGCGTGCCGTTCGCCGCCGACCAGCCGTTCTGGGCCGGGCGGGTCGCCGCGCTCGGCGCCGGGCCGCCGCCCCTGCCTGGCCGTGGACTGACCGCCGACCGGCTGGCCGGTGCGATCGAGTCGGCCGGCGGCTACCGGGCGGGTGCGGCCGCGATCGCCCGGCGACTGGCCACGGAGGACGGCACCGGGCAGGCGCTCGCCGAGATCACCCGGCGGCTGCCGGTACCCTGATCCGGTGCCTCCCGCCACCGCCGTGCGTATCGCCGACGCCGCGCTGGAGGTGCTCGGCACCGGCGGCATCCACGCGCTGAGCCACGCCCGGGTCGACGCGACGGCCGGGCTGCCCGCCGGCTCGACCTCCAACTACTTCCGCACGCGGGCCGCACTCGTGGCCGGTGCGATCGCCCGGCTGGAGCAGTTCGACGAGGAGCAGTGGCAGGCGACCGTGGCGGCCGGGCGGCCGTCGAGCCCGGCCGGGCTCGCGGACGCCTTCGCGGCGTTCGTCGAGTCCGCCGCCGGCGCCCAGCGGACCATGACGGTCGCGCGGTATGTCATCTCCGTGCAGGGGGTCGTGGAGCCGGCGCTGCTGGAAACGCTGAACGCCAACCGGCGGCGGGTCGCCGACTGGGCCGCGGCTGTTCTGACGGATCTCGGAGTGCCGGACGCGCGGGACACTGCCAGCGCGCTGCTGGCCGGCGCCGAAGGACTCATCCTGCACAGGCTCACGGGTTTCGCGGCGATCCCGGCGGGCCCGCATCTCCTCCGGCTGATCGGCGCCGATCGCTGACGCTCGGCGCGACCGGCGGCGATCGCTGACGCTCGGCGCGACCGGCGGCGATCGCTGACGCTCGGCGAGACCGGCGCCGATGGCTGACGCTCAGCGCGATCGGCGCGGATTTCTGACGCTCAGCGCGATCGGCGCGGATTTCTGACGCTCAGCGCGATCGGCGCGGATTTCTGACGCTCAGCGCGATCGGCGGCGATGCGGACGCTCAGCCTGCTCGGTGCCGACGGCTGACGCTCAGCGCGGTGCGAGCGCGGCGACCGTACGCAGAAAGGCCTCTCGATCCTCGGCGGGAACCGCCGCGAGGATCTCGTCCTCGCCGGCCCGGATCTCGGCCTGGATCGACCCGTGCACACGGCGGCCCTCGGCGGTCACGCCGAGCAGCCGGACCCGGCGGTCGGCGGGGTCGGGCTCACGGTCGATGAGGCCGCGCCGCTGCAGCTCGTCCAGCACCGGGATGAGCCGGGTCTTGTCGGCGCCGATGCTCGCCGCCAGAGCGGCCTGGGTGCGCATCGGGCTGTCGCTCAGCGCGGTCAGCACGGCGTAGGCCCACATGGACAGGTCGTGCCGGGCCAGGATCGGCTGCTCCATGGCGAGCAGGCGGCGTCCCAGCCGGAAGACCAGCGCGCCGAGATCGTCCGTGCGTTCCACGCCGTTACTCCTACCACCTCCGGTGGGGTTGACGATTCGTAAGCCCACGCACATGATAGGCGTATGCTTACGATTAACGACGACCTTCGCGCCGCCGACGCGACCGCGGTGCGCGCCACCATCGACCTCGTCAGCCGGGTGACCGAGGCTGACCTCGGGCGGGCCACGCCGTGCGCCGGCTGGGATCTGGCCGCTCTGCTGGAGCACATGACCGAGCAGCATCACGTCTTCGCGGCCGCGGCCCGCGGAGCGGCTGCCGCCGACGGCGGTGATTACGCTGCCGCCGGCGGCGATGACTACGCCGCTGCCGCCGAGGACGTGCTCGCCGCGTTCGCGGGGGAGGGTGTGCTGGACCGCCCGTTCCTGCTGCCGGAGATCGGCCGCCCGGTCCCCGGGCGCATGGCGATCGGGTTTCACCTGGTCGACTATCTAGTGCACGGCTGGGACGTCGCCCGCACGATCGGGGCCCCCTACCGGCCCGGTCCCGACCTGCTGGCGCCGGTGCTGGCGATCGCCCGCGCCGTGCCGGACGGGCCCGAGCGTCGCGCGCCGGAGTCGCCGTTCGCGCCGGCCAGGCCGGTGCCGGACGGCGCGGACGCCCTGACCGAGATCCTGCTGCTCCTCGGCCGTGACCCGGATCAGCCACTGCGCTGATCAGCACCGCTTCTCCACGGCGGAGAGTCACTCCCGCGGGCGGTCCAGGGAGATCGCCCGCTTGGCGCGCTCAACTGACTCCTCCGGCGCCGGTCCGCCCGGATTCTCGGTGGCGAGCGCCTGGTTCGCCGCGACGAACGGGCGCATCCGCTGCTCGTACCGGGAGAAGGCGGTCTCGTGCTCGCCGCCGGCGGCGGAGAGCTCGGCGGCGAGCACGTAGGCGCCGACCAGCGCCAGGCTGGTGCCCTGCCCGGAGAGCGGCGACGCGCAGTACCCGGCGTCGCCGAGCAGCGTCACCCGCCCGCGCGACCAGGAGTCGAGCTGGACCTGCGCCATCGCGTCGAAGTAGAAGTCGGGCGCCTTCCCCATGCCGTCGAGCAGCCGCGGCACCTCCCAGCCCATCGCGGCGAACCGCTCGGTCAGCAGCGCCCGCTGGGCGTCGGTGTCCCGGTAGTCGTAGGCGATCGGGCCGGCCCGGAAGCCGAGGTTGACCCGAAGTTCGGTGTTGCGCCGCACCGGATAGATGCCGCCGCCGAGGTCGCCGTCGTTGAACCAGAGCTGCCAGTCCTCGAGGCCGAGGAAGTTCTCCATGCTGTAGACCCCGAGGTACGTGCCCAGGTGCCGCACGAACGCCTCCTCGGGCCCGAACGCCAGCCGGCGCACCGCCGAGTGCAGCCCGTCGGCGCCCACCACCAGGTCGAAGGTGCGCGGGGCGCCCCGCTCGAAGGTCACCCGCACGCCCCGGTCGTCCTGGTCCAGGGTGGTGATCGAGTCGCCGAAGACGTATTCGACGTCGCCGGCGGTGCGCTCGTGCAGCAGCGTGGTGAGGTCCTCGCGCAGGACCTCGATGTCGTCGCTGTCCAGCCGGCCGCTGCTGATCGCGTGCTCGGTCGAGCGCATCAGCTCGTTGCCCTCGCCGTCGACCATGGTCATCCCGCGGGTGTGGGTCTTCATTCGGCGCAGTTCGCCGGTGAGGCCCATCCGGTCGGTGACGTCGAGCGCTGTGCCGCGGATGTCGATCGCCTGGCCGCCGCGGCGCGGGGCCGGGGCGCGCTCCACGATCGTGGTGTGGAATCCGTGCCGGTGCAGCCAGTAGGCCAGGGCCGGGCCGGCGACGCTGGCCCCGGAGATGAGGATCGTTGTCATGCGTCTCAATGTACGGCGTACGCGCAAACCCGTACAGCCTCTGACCTGCATTTCTGTCCTAGTGCAGGAGCCCTTGATAGGGTGCCTGTACTAGGACAGGGGGAGCCGTGACCGAGCCGCCGTACCAGCGCATCGTCGCCGACCTGCGGCGCCGCATCGCGGCCGGCGAGCTGCGCCCCGGCGACCGGGTGCCGTCCACCCGTCAGATCGCCATCCGCTGGGGAGTCGCCCTCGCCACCGCGACCAAGGCGCTCGCCACGCTGCGCACCGAGGGTCTGGTCCGGGCCGAGCCGCGCGTCGGCACCGTCGTCGCCGAGCCGCGGCCGGCGCCGCCCGCACCCGCCGCCCCGGTCGTCGAGCGGGAGCTGACCCGGGACCGCATCGTGCGCGTCGCCATCGAGATCGCTGACGCCGAGGGCCTCGACGCGCTCTCCATGCGCGGGATCGCCGCCCGCCTCGGCGGGGCGACCATGTCGACCTACCGGCACGTCGCCGGCAAGGACGAGCTGATCGTGCTGATGGCCGACGCCGCCTTCGGCGAGGAGCAGCCCGCCGGGCCGGGCGCGGCGGGCTGGCGCGAACGCGTCGAGACCGGGGTGCGCACGCTCTGGGCGCTGCACCGCCGGCACCCCTGGCTGGCCCATCTCAGCCCGCTCACCCGGCCCCTGCCGCTGCCCGGCCTGCTCGCTCACAGCGAGCAGATCCTCGCCGCCCTGACCCACGCCGGCCTCGACCCGGTCACCGGCTTCGACGTGCAGATCCTGCTCTACAGCTACGTGCAGGGGCTGGCCGTGAACATCGAGCGCGAGGCGCACGCGCAGGCGGCCACCGGCCTCTCCGACGAGGAATGGATGCGCCGGCAGGACCCGGCAATGGGCGCGATCGCCGCCACCGGCCAGTTCCCGGTCTTCGCGCGGCTGCTGGAGACCTTCGCCACCGACGGCTTCGACCTCGACCTCGACCGAATCTTCGAACTGGGTCTGCGGCTCATGCTGGACGGCCTGCCGGTGAGCGATATGGTCATCGAATAGACCAAACCGGCCCCTTTCGCCTCCTGGGAGCCGGGCCGCGAGCCGCCGCCCGGCAGTCCGCCGCACTCTTCGTGGTGGCCGCCCTGCTGGCGTTCGTCGGCATCCTCACCGACCCGGCCGCCTACCAGCGGCTGGCCCTGGTCGCCGCCTGCGACCTCACCGTCGCCCTCGCCGCGCTGATCCTGCCCTGGCCGCGCTGGTCGCCGAACGCCACCGCCCTGCTGGGCGTCGCCGGGTTCGCCGTGCTCGGCCTCTCCACCTGGTCGTTCGGCGGCGTGGCCACCGGCACCGGCCCGTTCCTGGTGCTGCTCTACGCCTGGGCGGCGCTGCACTTCCCCCGCTGGGTCCTGCTCGCCTTCGCGGCGCCGGCCACCGTCGCCTACCTGCTGCCGCTGATCCTGACCGGTCAGCCGCCGATGGTCCTCGGCAGCGCCCTCGTCCTCATGCCGGTCGCCCTCGTGGTCGGCCTGCTCATCGAAGCCCAGGCCCGCCACCTGCGCGAGGACCGGGAACGCCTGGCCCGCATCGAACGCTGGCGCTCCGCCATGGTCAACACGCTCGCGCACGACGTGCGCTCACCGCTCGGCACGGTTCAGCTCGCCCTGGAGGAACTGCGTGACGACGCCACCGGCATGAGCGCCAAGGTCCTGGACACGGCGCTGCGGCAGACCGCCCGGATCTCCCGCCTCGCCGACGGGCTGCTGGACATGCAGCGCATCGACAGCTCCGGCCACCTGCGCCTCGACCGCCGCTCGCAGCCCGCGCTGCCGCTGATCCGGGCGGCGCTCGGCTACGTCCGCGCCGACGCCGACGTGCGCGTCGAGGTCGACCCGGAGGCGACGCTGTACGTCGACGAGCAACGCTTCGAGCAGATCCTGCTCAACCTGGTCGGCAACGCGCTGCGCTACGGCGGCCCGCCGGTGATCGTCCGCCTCACCCGCGACGGCGCCGTCGACCGCCTCGAGGTGCGCGACCACGGGCCGGGCATCCCCGAATCGCTGCGGCCGCGCCTGTTCGGCCAGTTCGCCGTGGGCGGCCCGGAAGGCGTCGGGCTCGGCCTGTGGATCGTCCGCCAGCTCGCCGTCGCCCACGGCGGCCAGGCGGCCGCCGAACCCCGCACCCCCGGCGTAGCCATGATCGTCACCCTCCCCGCGGGGCCGGCTTAGACCCATATCCGGTACGCGTTCTGCCCGTCCCGTTGAACTTGTCCGTTCCGGGCTACCCGCGCGACCGGCCGGGTGGTCCCGGCCGATCCGCGACCGCCGGGCTTGAGCAGCCGGTCACCCAGCCCGAGGCCGCCCTCCCTCGCACCCCAGCGGCGGGGCGTACCGGGGAATGGCGGGAGAGATCAGGGTTGGTCTCTGCGGGGGTTCTCGGGGTTTCGCCGGAGGCGCCGGTCCCGGCACCCGAAGAGGATCCTCGATATGACGAAGGCAACGAGATTCGCACTCTTCGCGGCGCCGCTCGCGATGACCGGGTACGGGGTGGTCCGCTACGTCGGGCGGCTCGACGACGCGTACGGTCCGGGGTTCGACTGGCAGCTCGCCCACGTCCTCGGCCTGGCCGGGTTCGTGCTGTTCGTGCCGGTGGTCCTGGGGCTGCGGCGGATGCTCCCCGCCGGCCCGTGGCGGGAGGTGGCGGCCGGGGCCGCGCTGTTCGGGCTCGCCACCTCGATGGTGCAGTTCGCGGTCGACATCGTGCAGGCGTTCCGGGCCGCGGACAAGGCGGAGCTGCAGAGCCTGCAGAACGACTTCACCGAGCTGCCCGGTGTGCAGGCGGTGATCTACGACTTCGGCCCCCTGTTCTTCTTCGTCGGGCTGGTGACACTCGCGGCCCTCGCCGTCCGGGCCGGCCGTCTCCCCTGGTGGAGCCCGGTCGTCCTGCTGATCGGCGTACTGCTGCCGCTGGTCACCCTGGACCTGATGCCCGTCACCGGCGTGCTGACGCTGGCGGCGTTGCTGCCGCTGACGCGCGAAGCGCGGCGGGAGGCGGCGCCCGTCGGCTGAGACCCGGGTCACGAGCTGCGCAGGATCACCAGCT
Organism: Actinoplanes sp. NPDC024001; assembly: GCF_040638955.1. Lineage (NCBI taxonomy): Bacteria > Bacillati > Actinomycetota > Actinomycetes > Micromonosporales > Micromonosporaceae > Actinoplanes > Actinoplanes sp. NPDC024001. The sequence continues at coordinate 21,607 of NZ_JBEZZB010000084.1, read as the reverse complement.
TCTGGGTGGCCCGGGTCATCGCCACATAGCGGTCGACCGCGCCCTCGATGCCGTCGCCGAACGTCTCCGGGTCGACCAGGACGACCAGGTCGAACTCCAGGCCCTTGGACAGTTCCGGGGTCAGCGAGCGCACCCGGGCGGGCGGCTCGAAACCGGGCAGGCCGATGACGCAGGCGACCCCCTCGGCGTGGTCGGCGAGCCAGCCGTCCAGGATCGTGGTCAGGTCCGTCAGGTGACCGTGCCCGACCGGGACGCCGCTGGCGCGGATCGAGGTGGGCACGTTGGCGTCCGGCAGCGCGGCCCGGATCACCGGCTCGGCCTCCGCCATGACCTCGGCCGGCGTGCGGTAGTTGATGGTCAGCGACGCCAGGCCGATCCGGTCGAAGCCGACCCGTTCCAGCCGTTCCTGCCAGGTCTCGGTGAACCCGTGCCGGGCCTGGGCGCGGTCACCGACGATGGTGAAGCTGCGCGACGGGCACCGCAGCAGCAGCATCTGCCATTCCGCGTCGGTCAGCTCCTGCGCCTCGTCCACCACGATGTGCGCGAACGGTCCGGCCAGCCGGTCCGGGCCGTCGCCGGTGGCCGGTGCGACGCCGTCGGCCAGGACGTCGCGCAGGTCCTGCTGGCGCAGCATGGTCATCAGGCCCTCGCCGTCGTCGTGCACGGCGGACGCGATCAGATCGTCGACGACCCGCGACATCTGCTCGCCCCCCTCGGCCTGCGCGGCCTCGTCGCGGCGGCGCCGTTCGGCGGCCTCCGGGTCACCGAGCCGCTGCCGGGCCGCGTCCAGCAGCGGCAGGTCGGCGACCGTCCACGCCCGGGCGTCGGCGCGCTGCAGCAGGCGGACCTCGTCGGCGCTGAGCCACGGCGCGCACTTGCGCAGGTAGGCCGGAACGGACCACAGGTCACCCACCAGGTCGGGCGCTTCGAGCAGCGGCCAGGCCCGGTTGACGGCGGTACGCAGTTCCCGGCTGCGGCGCAGCACCCGCTCGTTGATCTCGTGCCGCTCCGCCAGGATCGCCACCAGCTCCGCCCAGATCTGATCGCGTGCCTCGTTGTGCGGGGTGCCCGGCTCGACCGCCTCGAACGCCGCGGCCCAGTCGCCGGCGCTCACCCGCACGTCGCCGTCCTCGGTGGCGGCCGTCATGCCCTTGGCCGGCGGCTCCTCGTAGAAGCGGACCGCCGCCTCGACCGCGCCGACCATGGCCGCCGACGCTTTCAGCGCCGCCACTCGCGGGTCGGCCTCGGCCGCTGCCGCGGCGCCCTCCGGCAGCAGATCCCGCAGCGTGCAGGTCTGCACGTCCTCCTCACCCAGGCTCGGCAGGACATCACTGACGTACGCCAGGTACGGCTCGTGCGGCCCGACGAACAGCACCCCGCCGCGCCGGTGCCCGAGCCGCGGGTCGGAGTAGAGCAGGTACGCGGTGCGGTGCAGGGCGACGACCGTCTTGCCGGTGCCCGGACCGCCGTCGACGACCAGCGCGCCCCGCGACCCGGCCCGGATGATCGCGTCCTGGTCGGCCTGGATGGTGCCGAGCACGTCGCGCATCCGGTTCGACCGGGAGCCGCCCAGGGTGGCGATGAACGCGGACTGGTCGTCGAGCGCCGCCCGGTGCCCCTCGAATCCCTCGTCGGTGAACACCTCGTCCCAGTAGTCGGTGATCCGGCCGCCGCTCCACCGGTAGCGGCGGCGGCTGGTCAGCCCCATCGGGTCGGCGTGGGTGGCGCCGAAGAACGGTTCGGCCGCGGGGGAGCGCCAGTCGAGCAGCAGCCGGCGGCCGCTGCTGTCGGTGAGCCCCTGCCGGCCGATGTACACCGGCTCGGAGCCGTCCGCCCGGTCGATGCGCCCCAGGCACAGGTCCACGCCGAACCGGCTCAGCATCCGCAGCCGCCCGGTCAGCCGGCGTACCTCGTCGTCGCGGTCCACCGCCTGCCGCCCCTTGCCGGCCGGCGCCCGGCGCGCGGCTTCGAGGCGCTCGTTCAGCTCCGCCAGCCGTTCGTCAAGGCTCGCGGCGATCGCCGCGAAGTGCTGCTCGTCGGCCGCGATCAGCGCCGGCGCCGCCTTGGCGGCGAGGCGCCCGGGAAGATCGAACATGCTGGTGTCGAGGTGTCGCAAAGGGCCCATGAGCAGCGATTTTGCGCCCTCACCCGGGTCTTGCGGCAAGCCCCCGGGTGGGATATACCTTAGAAAGGGCAGGGGAGTGGTGCGCCCACTCCGCTCCAGCGCGAAGCTGTCGAGGCCGCCTCTCTCATCAACCGATCGGTGGATTCGCGCTGGGCGGCGGTGGATCCCGCCGGGCCGGTGGATCGGTCGATTCGCGGGCCGGCGCGCGCCGACAGGCTGAAGCCATGGCACTCACAGACGCAACCGCCCTGGCCGGGCCGGTTCGCAGCGGGGACCGGGCGCTCGCCCCCGACCTCGCCCGCGGGCTGATGCTGGCCCTCATCGCGCTCGCCAACTCGGTGGTCTACCTCTACGGCCGCGAGTACGGCGTCCGGCAGCACATCGTCGAGCACGGCATGCTGGACCGGATCGTCAGCACGCTCATGGTGACCCTGGTGGACGCCCGCGCCTACCCGATGTTCGCCGCCCTGTTCGCCTACGGCATCGTGCAGATCTTCCGGCGGCAGACCGCGGCCGGGCTGTCCGAACCGGAGACGAAGCGGCTGCTGCGGCGCCGCAGCCGGTGGCTCATCGCGTTCGGCTTCGTGCACGTGCTGCTGCTGTTCCCCGGTGACATCCTCGGCCTGTACGGCGTCACCGGCCTCATCCTGCTCTCCCTGACCCGGGTCTCCGACCGCAGACTGCTGATCGCCGCGGCCCTGTGGCTGGTCGTGGTGGCGTTCGTCCAGGGCGCCGCCTTCATGGCCCCGCCGACCCCCGAGCGCACCTTCTTCTGGTCGTTCGAGACCGCCGACCCGGTCAGGGCGGCGCTGCTGCGCCCGCTGGAGTGGCTGATGACCCCGTTCGGTGTCATCGGTGTCGGCAGCGCCGTGCTGGTCGGCACCTGGGCGGCGCGCCGCGGCATCCTCGCCGACCCGGCCGCGCACCGTCCGCTGCTGACCCGTACGGCGGTCGTCGGCCTGGCCGTCGCGGTGGCCGGCGGGCTGCCGATGGGCCTGGCCGTCGGCCACTTCTGGGAGCCGGCGACGACCCTGCAGATGTGGGGCATCTCCGCGCTGCACGCGGTCACCGGGGTCGCCGGCGGTCTGGGCTACGCCGCGCTGATCGGCCTGCTGGCGCTGCGCCTCGACCGGCGCAACCCGGTGACCCGGGCGCTGGCCGCCACCGGCGAACGGTCGCTGACCTTCTACCTGTTCCAGTCGGTGGTGTTCGTGGCGCTGTTCATCCCGTACACGCTGGGGTTGGGGGAGACCCTCGGGACCGCCGCGACCGCGGCGATCGCCCTGGCCACCTGGCTGGTCTCGGTCGTGATCGCCGACCTGCTGCGGCGGGCCGGGAAGCGCGGGCCGGCCGAGGCGCTGCTGCGCCGGCTCACCTACCGACCGGCACACTGACGGGGTGACGTCGGTGGAGGAACAGCTGGGCCGGCAACGGGAACACCGGTGGAACCAGGCGTGGGCCCTCGTGCCGTACGCGTTGCTGCTGATCGCCTGCCCGGTGGCGCTCGCCACCGAGCCGGGCGGTTGGCGGGCCCACGCGGTCACGCTCGCCGTGGCCGGCGTGACGGTCGTCTGGCACTGGTGGTTCATCCTGGCCCACCCCGACTGGTGGGAGCGCCGGGCCTGGACGATGGCCGGCTATTACGCGGGACTGCTCGTCCTCACCGGGCTCCTGCTGCTGCGCAGCGACGCGTTCCAGCTGTTCGTCCCGGCCTGTTACGTGCTCACCTTCGTGGCGCTGCCCGGCTGGTACGCGTACCTCGGCCTGCTGGCCGCCAACGTGCCGCCGCTGGTCGTCGGCGGCCTGGACCCGGGTGACCTGCTGATCGCCTTCGGGGTGGCGACGCCGTTCGCGGCGCTGATCGGCACCATGGTGCGGCTGATGGAGCGCGAGGCGATCCGGCGGCGGGAGCTGCTCGCCGAGAACGCCCGGCTGGCGAGGGAGGCCGGCGTGGCGGAGGAGCGGGCGCGGCTGGCGCGGGAGATCCACGACACCGTGGCGCAGGGGCTGACCGGGATCGTCACCCAGCTCGAAGCGGTCGGCGAGCTGCCGTCCTCGGCGCGCGGCCGGGTGGAGACCGCCCGGAACCTGGCCCGGACCAGCCTCGCCGAGGTGCGCCGGTCGATCGAGGCGCTGCGGCCCGGGCCGCTGCAGGACGCGCGGCTCGGCGACGCGATCCGGCAGGCGGTGACCACCTGGAGCGAGCAGTACGACGTGGACACCCGATTCACCGTCACCGGCACCCCGCTGCCGGCGCACTCCGAGGTGGAGGTGACCGTGCTGCGGGCGGCCCAGGAGGCGCTGGCCAACGTCGGCCGGCACGCCCGGGCGGGCCGGGTGGATGTCACCCTGTCGTACATGGAGGATGTGATCGTGCTGGACGTGCGCGACGACGGGGCCGGGTTCGCCGGGACCCCGGACGGTTTCGGGCTCACCGCGCTGCGCCAGCGGGTCGCCGCGCTCGCCGGCTCGGTGGACATCGAGTCGGCGCCGGGCGCGGGCACCGCGGTCAGCGTCACGGTGCCGGTCATCGAGGAGGAGCGATGACGCTGCGACTCGTGGTCGTCGACGACCACCCGGTGGTCCGCGACGGGCTGCGCGGCATGCTCGGCACCCAGCCCGACTTCGAGGTGGCCGGTGAGGCGGCCACCGGCCTGGAGGCGCTGACCGTCGTCGAGGCGGTCCGGCCGGACGTGGTGCTGACCGATCTGCGCCTGCCCGAGCCGAGCGGCGGCACCCTGATCCGGTTGCTGCTGGAGCGCCTGCCGGGCGTACGGGTGCTGGTCCTCACCACCCACGACACCGACTCGGACGTGCTGCCCGCGGTGGAGGCCGGCGCGATCGGCTACCTGCTCAAGGACGCGCCGCGCGAGGAGCTGTTCCGTGCGGTGCGGGCCGCCGCCCGCGGTGAGACGGTGCTCTCCCCGACGGTCGCCACCCTGCTGCTGTCCCGGGTGCGGCCGGCCCGCCCGCTGACCGAGGCGCAGCTGAGCAGCCGGGAACGCGAGGTGCTGGCGCTGGTCGCGCAGGGCCGCACGAACCGGGAGACGGCGGCGGCGCTGTTCATCAGCGAGGCCACCGTCAAGACGCACCTGCTGCACATCTACGCCAAGCTGGAGGTGCCCGACCGGGCCGCCGCGGTGTCCGCCGCCCATCGCCGGGGACTGCTGTGACGATTCGGCGCCGGCCCGATCGTCATGGCGGTAGACAGCGCATCCGCGACGAGAGGACGACACCATGCGTTACGCACTGCTCATGCATCACCAGGAGCCCGGCGACGGCGAGCTGAGCCCGGAGGTGATCGCCGAGGCGCAGCGGGCCTTCGGCGTCTACGCCCGCGCGCTCTCCGAGGCCGGGGTGCTGATCTCGGCGGACGTGCTCCAGCCGACCGAGGGGACCACCACGGTCACCCACCGCGACGGCGCGCTGCGGGTGCAGGACGGCCCGTTCGCCGAGACGAAGGAAGCCCTCGCCGGGGTCTTCCTGCTGGAGGTGCCGGACCTGGACGCGGCCGTGAGCTGGGCCGGCAAGTGCCCGGGCGCCCAGTGGGGCACCGTCGAGGTCCGGCCGGTCGCCACCTCGTACCTCGACGGCGGATGGACCAGCTGACCGGCGCCGCGGCCCTGGCCGCCCGGGACAGTTACGGGCGGCTGCTGGCCCTGCTCTCCGCGGCGACGAACGACCTCGCCGCCGCGGAGGACGCCCTGGCCGACGCGTTCGAGCGGGCCGTGCGGACCTGGCCGGAGCAGGGCGTCCCGGCCAACCCGGACGCCTGGCTGCTGACCGTGGCCCGCAACCGGCTGCGCGACTGGTGGAAGTCCGCCTCGGTGCAGCGGACCGTCGCCCTCGACACCGAGCAGCACGCTCCGGCGCACCTCGACGACCTGGACGTCGACGCGATCCCGGACCGGCGGCTGGAGCTGATGCTGGTCTGCGCGAACCCGGCGATCGACCGGGCCGTGCACACCCCGCTGATGCTCAACACCGTCCTCGGGTTCACCGCCGAACAGGTCGGCCGCGCCTTCTCGATGCCGGCCTCGACGATGGCCACCCGCCTGGTCCGGGCGAAACGCCGGATCAAGGCGGCCCGCATCCCGTTCCGCGTCCCGGACCGGGCGGACCTGCCGGACCGGATGACCGCGGTCCTGGAAGCCGTCTACGGCGCCTACGTCATCGACTGGTCCGGCGAGGCGCTGCACCTGGCCGAGCTGCTCACCACGCTGCGCCCGGACGACCCGGAGGCACACGGCCTGGCCGCCCTGATCCAGCTGTCCGCGGCGCGGGCCGGGGCCCGCATCGACGCCGGCGGCCGTTTCGTACCCCTGCCGGAGCAGGACCCGGCCCGCTGGGACCAGCGGCTGATCAGCCGCGCCCACGACCACCTGCGGGCCGCGCACGCCCGCGGCAGCCTGGGCCGCTACCAGCTGGAGGCCGCCATCCAGGCGGTGCACTGCGCCCGCTCGCGGACCGGCACCACGAACTGGGCGTCCCTGCTCGACCTGCACCGCCTGCTGCAGCAGCTCGCGCCCTCCCTCGGCGGCGCGGTCGCGCTCGCCGCCGTCACCGCCGAGACCGACGGCCCCGAGGCCGGCCTCGCCCTGCTCGACGACCTCACGGCCGCCGCCGGCGAGCCGGCCCGCCGCTTCCAGCCGGCCCAGGCCGCCCGCGCCCACCTGCTGGACCGGCTCGGCCGCGGCCCGGAGGCCGCAGCCGCCTACGACGAGGCCATCACCTTCACCCCCGACCAGGCCGAACGCCGCTACCTCCAGCAGCGCCGCCAGGCACTCCCATAACCCCTTTTTCGTACGCGTTCTCCACAGCCCGGTGCCAGCCGCGCGATCACCCGCCCACTCCCGGCCGCCCGGCGACCGCCGGGCTGATGCGGTGGGCGCGGTCAGAACTCAGGGCTGCGGCGGGTCAGTCGGGCTGGAGGTGGCCCTGGCAGGTGTTGTTGTTCTCCTCGCTCAGGGAGCCGTCCGGGCAGGTGGTGCGGGACCAGGTCACCTTGACCAGGGACGCGCCCGTCAGGTCGGCGCCGGTGAGGTCCGCGCCGGTCAGGTCGGCGCCGTCGAGTTTGGCGTTGCGCAGGTCGGCGTCGCGCAGGAAGGCGCCGGACAGTTTCGCGTTGCGCAGGTCCGCGGTGACCGTCTTGGCGGGTGGGTTGGCGGCCCAGGCGAACGCCACCACACCGGTCGCCGCGAGCAGGGTCGCCACCAGCAGGCGGCGCAGGCAGCGTTCGAAGGTGGCCTTGAGCGCCTCGTGGGAGGCGACGTCCTCGACCGCCTCGATGCGCCGGTCCATCGACTCGATGCGGTCGCGCAGGCGTGGGTCGGCGCCCGGTTTGCCGAGCTGGGCGACCATGCCGGCGCGGCGGCTGATCAGCTCGCCGGGGCTCGACGTGCCCTGCAGGAACTTGGGCCGGCGTCGCAGGAACGCGATCACCGGGCGCAGCTGCGGGGTGGGCGTGTCCCAGTTCTCGGCCAGGTCGGAGATGAGCACCTGCACCGGCAGCAGCACCCGGACCGCGGCGGCGATCGCGAACACCACGGCGGCCAGGGCGAGCAGCGCGCCGGCGGCGGCCACCCAGAGCCGGACGGTGGCGAGGCTGGTGGGCCAGCCGACGTCGAGCCGGCCGATGCTGGACAGCTGGCTGCCGGCGATCAGCGCGGCGCCGACCCCGGCCGCGCTGGCGATCAGCCATTTCGCGGTGTCGCGGATGCGCTGGTTGGCCAGGACGAGCGGCGGTTGCTCCGGCTCGGGCGCGACGGACGCGGTCATCGCGGTCATCCGGACGCGGCCGGGCGGGTCACCACGATCGGCGGCAGGTCGTCGTCGCCGATGTCCGGCAGCCGGGGGACGGCCTGCACGTCGCGGAACCCGACGTCGCCGACCCCGTCCATCCGCTCGGTGAGCGGCCGGTCGATGCGCACCGGCCGGCCGTAGTAGGCGAGCACCGCGCCGATCTCGCCGAGCGAGAGCAGCGCTTCGGCGTCCACGGTCGGGCCGGCTGTCACCTGTTCGGCGGAATAGCCCAGCACCAGAGCGTCCTCGGTGAGCACGGCGCCGAACAGGGGCGCCACGAACGGGGTGTCGCGGTCGGCGGGGAACGCCACCATCAGCGGCTGCCTGGCGCCGTGAGCGACGTAGACGGTGCCGACGCGGCCGAGCGGCTTGCCGTCGGCGGAGCGGACCTGGGTCGACTGTAGACGGCCGGCGTCGGAAACTTGCATGGTCACCTTCCGCTCTGGACTGGTTACGATGACTGCGTCGCCGCTTGCCGAGGAGCTTACTTGTCCGGGCCGTCGCAGGACTCCCCGCTGGTGCGGGTGGGGGAGACGAGCGGCTTCACCAATCCGATCCTCTACATCGAGGAGTTGCAGCGGCTCCCGCTGAACCGGTCACGGGTGCCCGCTCCCGGCACGGCCCTGGTGTTCCGCACCCGGGCCGGGCGGCTGCGGGTGCCGGCGGGCGGTTACACGGCCGGGGAGATGTGGCTGCTCGGGCCGCGTACCGGGTATCGGGTCGACACCGCCCCGCACGGTTTCCGGGCGTCGTTCGAGATCGGGACGGCGCTGGTCGCCGACGTCGAGGGGTGCTGGCTGGTGACCGACCCGGCGGCGGTGGTCGCCCACCGGATCAGCGACCTGGAGTACGCGTGCACCACCGAGCTGCGCGACCGGATCGTGGCCGCGCTGGAGCCGAAGGCGGAGACCGCCGGCGAGGTGTACGAACGGGTCACCGCCGCGCTCGCCGGCGGGGTGACCGTGCCCGGCGGCATCCGGCTGGACGACCTGCGCGCCGACGTGGCCGCCGTCGACGTCCTCACCGGCGAGCGGGTGATCCAGGTGCTGGTCGGCGACGACGAGGAGGCCGATCCGGGCGATCCCGGCGGCGCCGACCCGGCGCAGCTGGTGCAGGAGCTGGCCGACCTGGCCCGGCAGGCACTCGCCGAGCACGGCGCCGGCGGTGCGGCGGGCCGCGCCCTGATCCGTTTCCAGGAGCTGGTCACCCGGATGGGCGACGTTCTGCCGCCCGGCGACGAGCGGTCCGGCGATGACCGCCGGCGATGACCTGTTCGGCCTGGCCGACCGCCTGCTGGCCTGGCTGCCGGGCGCCCTCGGCTGGCTGCCGGCCGGGCTTCCCGGCTATCTGGTGGTGCCGGTCGTCGTGGTCGTGCTGCTGGTGACGCCCCGTGTCGTGGTGCACCGGGTGCTGCCGTGGATCGGGCACTATCTCGTGGTGCCGGCGGTCGCCGTGGTCTCCGCCGTGGTGGTGACCGTGACGCTCGCCGTCGACGTGCTGCTGGCCCGGTTGTTCCGGTTGTTCAGCCTGCCGTTGACCGCGGCGCACCACGCGATCGGTGACTGGGCGATCACCGGTGGGCGTGGGGTGCGCGGTGCGGCGCGGCTGCGGGTGGGGCAGCTCGGCTGGTGGCTGGCCGGGTTCAACTCGACGCTGCTGATGCTGGCCGGCGCCGCGGTCGTCTTCTTCTGGAACCGGGGCTACTGCGCGCGGGAGCCGGCGGTGGGCTGCGCCGATCCGGTGAGTACCTGGTGGCACGCCACCCTCGCGGTGTTGCCCGAGATCCGGGTGCCGTGGGCGTGACCCTCAGTCGGCGGTGCGCTCCAGCCGGATCAGCGCCGGGAGGGTCGCCCGCCGGGCGAGGCAGTCAGCGCGGTCCCGCAGCGACGCGCCGGGTGTGTGCGCCAGGGCGGTCAGCATCTCGTACGCCTCGGCCCGGGTGCGCTTGCGCGAGCCGTACGCCTGGGCTGCGATGGCCCGCAACCGGACCGGCAGGCCGGCGTCGTCGGCCAGCGCTCGCGTCTCGTCGCTGTCGATGCGGCTGAGCAGCTCGGCGAGCAGGGCGCGCCGTTCCCGCGCCGGCGCACCCGGGTCGCGCAGCCGCCGCGACAGCAGCGCGGTCACGTCGTCGGTCCGGTCCAGCACCAGCCGGCCGTACTCGGTGAGCAGCAGGAGGCGGCGCTGCCACGGTTCCAGCGGGTCGACGGCGAGCTGCTGGACGGCCTGCCAGGCCAGCGGTTCCCAGGGCGACGGGACCGGCTCGCCGCCGAGCCGTTCGGAGGGACGGGCCAGCCAGGTGACCAGCCCGGTGCGGGAGTCCCAGCTGATCGGCCGGGTCCGGATGAACCGTCCGACGGCCGAGGCCGCGAGGCGCGAGCCCGGCGCCCAGGCGGCCGGTTCGAAAGCCAGGGCCGTCCAGCTCTCGACCGGGTTCGGTCCCAGCGAGACGGCCCGCCAGGTCTGCTCGTCGAGTTCGTCGCCCGGGTCGAGCTCGCCTACTGCCTGACGGGAGTCGTACTCCGTGCGGTACAGGTCCAGCAGCAGCATGGCCTCGGAGCGTTCGGTGTCGGTCCGGTGGGTGTCGAGGGCACGCCGCAGCAGCGCGGCGGCCGCCGCCGGCGCCTCGCCGGCCTGGCGCACCAGTTCCATCGCACTCATCCGGATGTGCAGCTCGCCGACCGTCTCCACGTACTGCACGAGGCGCTGCAGCGCATGCCGCCGCTCGTGCCGCGGCCCCGTGTCGGCGATGACGAACAGCGCCCACAACCGCTCCGGGGCGTCCAGGTCGGCGTCGTAGGCCAGCCGGGTCAGCTCGGTGAGCCCGACCTCGTGGTCCGCCGGGTTCTCGCTGGTGATCAGGACCCGGGTGGCCTCGACCCGCTTGCCGATGGAGAGCCGGTCGTCGACGACCAGCCGGACCACCCGGGCGGCGTCGCGGGTGCGCTGCAGGATGGCCCGCAGCACCTCGCCGACGGGCGGCATCACCCAGGCGTCGTCCACCTCGCGCACCGCGGTCTCGGCGAGGTCGATGATCTCGTCGGCGCCGCCGGCGGCCAGCACCCCGCCGTCCTGGATCATCACGGCCGCCTGGCGCAGGTGCGGGTACTCCCGTTCGGCGCCCGGCGCCATCAGCGCCTCGATCACCCGCCGGGTGTCGTTGCCGGCGTCACCCCAGGCGGCCAGGGTGAACAGGCCGAGACTGTCCGGCCCGGTGTGCCGGACCCGCTCCAGCCAGGCGTCCGGGTCGAACTCGCCGACCAGCACCAGCGAGGCCAGGTATTCGGCGAAGCTCTGGTGGATGAAGACCAGGTCGTCGCCGTAGACCGCGACCAGCCCGGTGTCGACGAGCAGGTCGCGCATGTGCTCGACGGTGACGCCGAGCGGCGGCCGCCGGTAGCGTTCGCGCAGCCACTGCGCCAGCGCGTCGGTGAGCCGCCGGCCGTGCCGCAGGTATTGCACCGCGAGGAAGCTCAGGCAGGCCAGCCGGTCCTCGAGCATCTGCTCGCCGAAGGCCTCCGCCTGCTGGCCGAGCGGGGCGAGCTGCTCGCGCAGGGCGCTGCGCACGCCGAGCCGCTGCACGCGCAGGGTGAGCAGCACCCGGACGAAGGTCTCGTAGAGCCCGGCCCGGTCCAGCGGGAGCGGCAGGCTGGGTTTCTCCTCGTAGACGATCGCGGCGATGGTCGCCAGCAGCGGCACCTCGACCAGCGACGCCAGCCCGGCGGTGGAGATCGCGTCGAGGAAGTCGGCGGGTTCGACCGGGGACTGCTCGCCGACCGACGGGCGGAACCAGTTGCCGGCGAACTGGCGCACCGCCTCCCAGTCGAACGGGCGCAGGTCGTACTCGCCGAGGCGTTTGGTGCGGTCGCTGCCGGTCAGGCTGGCCCGCAGCCGGGCGAACTCGCGGTCCTCCAGCGGGCGGCTGGCCACCACGAACCGGGTGGTGGAGCCGTACCGGCCGACCCGGAAGCCGAGGACGTCGACCAGTTCGCGGCGGACCGCGCGGTCGAGCACCTCGTCGAGGCCGTCGACCAGGATCAGCCAGTCGGCGCCCGGCGCCGGTGGCTGTTTGAAGTGTTCCGCGGTGAGCATGACGTCGAGGCGGCCGCCCAGGTCGTTGTTGACGGCGCGGGCGAGCGAGGCGTACCAGGGCCCGCCGCCGAGCAGGTCCTGGGCCGCGGCGCGGACCGCGACCACCCGGCCCAGCGGCGGCTCGGCGGTGGCGTCCGGGTCGCGCAGCCACCAGTCGGCGGAGGCCGCCACCAGCTGCTGGATGAGCGTGCTCTTCCCGCCGCCGGCGCTGCCGACGATCAGCGCGTTGCGGTGCCGGTGCAGCAGCTCGACCGGGCTGATCACCAGCGACCGTCGGGTGCTGGACCGGGTGCGCTGCTCGACGTAGACACTGGACAGTGGCGGCGGATCGCGCCGGGTCAGCGTCGCCACCCGGTACGGATACCGCTTGGCGACCTCGCGCTGCGCGGTGAGCAGCATGTGCAGCGGGCTGCCCGCCCGGGGCCGCTCCAGCGCCGGCAGGTCCCGCATGTGCGCCCGCAGCAGCCGCTTGTGCAGCCGGAACGACCGCTTGATCTCCCACGACGGAATCAGATAGGCGCTGTTGCCCTGGGCCAGCTTGCCGGACTTGAGCATGCCGCGCACGTTCTCCGAGCCGTCGGTGTCCACCACCGGCGACCCGCTCATGCCCGGCACGATGTGCGCGTCGCTGAGCAGCTGGTAGCGGTCCGACTCGCCGAGCACCGGAACCCGGCGGCGTTCCAGCGCCACCCGGCCGGCCGGGTTCACCGTGCTGAACCCCTCGATCCACAGCGCTTCCAGGTCGCGGCCGAGCGCGGAGGTGTCCAGGAACGCGGACGGGTTGTCCAGCGTCTGCACGCCGATGAACGCCACGTCCGGCCCGGGGTAGTAGCGCTCCCCGGAGCGGGTCGGCGGGTCCTTCACCAGCACCCGGCCCGGCAGGTCCGGCCCGGACCAGCCGATCACCACCTGCTCGTCGTGCTCGACCACGTGCGCGCAGGTCACCACGGTCCGGGCGGCCACGAAGAAGCCGGTGCCGCGGAAGTCGCCGTCCACCGACCAGATCTTGACGAGAGTGGGGCTGGGCGGCGCGAGCCCGGCCTCCGGACCGCCCATGCGGACTCCTTCCGGCTGACCAGTAGAGAGTATCGATACGCTGGGGCGGTGACCCCCGATCTGGTCCTGCTCTCTCGGGTGTCCTTCCGCGGCCGGGAGATCACCGGCGCGCGGTTGTGCGGCCTGCTCGCCCTGCTCGCCGGTGATCTGCGCACCGGCTGCGGCGTGGGCCGGCTGGTCCAGGGGCTGTGGCCGGACGAGCAGCCGGCGAACCCGGCGAAGGCGCTGCAGATTCTCGTGTGGCGGGCCCGGTCGCAGCTCGGCGCCGACGTCATCGTCCGGACCCCGGCCGGTTACCGGCTGGCGCTGGCCGAGGAGCAGGTGGACGCCGCGGCGGTGCTGGTCCGGGCTGAGCAGGCCGCCGCTTGTGCGCGGGCCGGCGACCATGCCGGCGCGCTCACGCACGCCGACGCAGGCCTGGCGCTCTGGGACGCTGCGGCGCCCGGCGACGCCGGTACCGATCCGGTCACCGAGCTGCGGGCACGGCGCCGGATCAACCACCACCATCTGGTACGGGCCCGCGCGCTCGCTCTCTCCCGTCTGGGCCGGCCGGCCGAGGCGGTGGACCTGCTGGCCGCCCTGGCCGCCGACTCGCCCCGCGACGAGGAGCTGCTGGTCGAGCTGCTGCGCTGTGAGGCCGCGACGGCCGGCCCGGCGGCCGCGCTGGCCCGCTACGAGGCCTACCGCCGGGTCCTGCGCGAGGAGCTGGGCGCCGATCCGGGCCCGGCGGCGCAGGCCGAGCACCGCCGGCTGCTGCGCGGCGCCGCGCCGGCCGTCCGGCAGGGCGTGACCTACGAACCCAACCCGCTGCTCGGCCGCGACGACGACATCGCCGCCGTGGAGGCGCTGCTGCGCACCTCCCGGGTGACCTCGATCGTCGGCACCGGCGGCCTGGGCAAGACCCGCCTCGCCAACGCCGTCGCGCGCCGCGCCGACCTGCCGGCCGTCGCGGTGGTGCCGCTCGCCGGCCTGTCCACCGCGGAGGACGTGGCCGCGCTGGGCCTGGCCGAGCAGCGCGAGCTGTCCCTGCTGGTGCTGGACAACTGCGAGCATCTGCTGCCCGGCCTCGCCGGCGTGGTGCACGAGCTGGTGGCGGGCACCCCCGACCTGCGGATCCTCACCACCAGCCGGTCGCCGCTGGGTCTGTCGTCGGAGGCGGTCCACCAGCTGCCCGAGCTGAGCCTGCCGTCCTGCGCGGAGCTGTTCCGGCAGCGGGCGCGGGCGGCCCGCCCCGGTGTCGAGCTGCCCGAGGCGGACGTGGCCGAGGTGTGCCGGCATCTCGACGGGCTTCCGCTGGCGGTCGAGCTGGCCGCCGCGCGGGTGCGGACCATGTCGGTGGCGGAGATTGCCCGGCGGCTCGACGACCGGTTCGGGCTGCTGCGCGGCGGCGCCCGGGACGCGCCGGAGCGTCACCACACCCTGCACGCGGTGGTCGACTGGAGCTGGAACCTGCTGGATCCGGCGGGCCGGGCGGCGATGCGGGCGCTGTCGGTGTTTCCCGGCGGGTTCACCGCGGAGGCCGCGCACCGGGTCCTCGGGGCCGATCCGCTGGCCGTGCTGGAACAGCTCGCCGACCAGTCGCTGCTCCGGGTGATCGACACTCCGGCCGGCACCCGGCTGCGGATGCTGGAGACGGTTCGCGAGTTCAGCGCCGCGCGCCTGGCGGAGGCGGGGGAGAGCGGCGCGGTGACGACCGCGTTCCTCGGGTGGGCGCGGGAGTTCGGTGCGTTGCACCACGACGCGGTGTTCGGCTCCGACCCGTACGGCCCGGTCGCCGCGATCCGCGCCGAGCAGGACAACCTGCTCCAGGCGCTGCGCCTGGCCCTGGTCCGCGACGACCGGCCGGCCGTCGCCGCGGTCACCGCCGTGCTCGGCGGCCTGTGGAGCCTGGAGTCGAACGGCCCCCGGCTGGCCGGCCTGTTCCGGCAGACCTCCTGGCCGCTGTCGCACTACCGGCCGGAACCCGGCCTGGTCGAGGCCACCCGGACCGCCCTGACCGCGGCCGTGCTGTACACGTTCGGTTTCGAGGGGCCACGCCCGGTCCGGGCGCTGGTCGCGTTGCGCCGGCTGGGCCCGGCCGCACCGGACACGGTCGTCCGGGCGCTCGGCGTGGTGATCGCCGCGCTCGGCGACCCGGACGCGCTGCGGCGGCTGTGCGACAGCACCGGGCCGCTGCCCGCCGGTGTCGCGAACATGCTGGCCAGCCACCGCTGGGAGGCCGCCGGCGACCTGGACGCGGCGCTGACGGCGGCCCGCCGGGCCCTGGTCCGGTTCACCGACCGGGACCTGCCGTGGCTGCGCGCCCTGGCCCACGGCCGGATCGCCGAACTGCTGCTGCAGCTGGAGCAGGGCGGCGCGGCCCGCGAGCACCTGCTCGCTACGCTGCCGCTGGTCCAGCGGCTCGGCGCCCGGGTCGACGCGGTCGGCATCCGGGCCTGGCTGGTGCTGGCCAGTCTGCAGACCGGCGACACCGCCGAGGCCGAGCGGTGGCTGAACGGGCTCGCGCAGGTCACCCTCACCGAGGAGCAGGCCGAATCGGCGGGCTACGACCTGGCCATCGGCGGCGAGGTGCTGCTGGCCCGCGGCGAGGTGGAGGCCGGCCTGCGGCTGTGGCGCCGGGTGGCCGAGCGGGCCGGGGCTGCGGGCAACACCGCCGGTGTGCCGCCGGAACTCGACCCCTGGCCGGACGAGTCCCGGTCGGTGGCCGTGGTGGCGCACGCCCGCCACGACCGGCTCGACCTGGTCGCCGACGTGGCCGCCGCGCTGCCCGGGCGGCTGGCCCATCTGCTGGCGCATCCGCTGGTCAACCCGCCGCCGTACCTGGTGGAGCCGGCGATCTGCGGCACGCTGCTGCTGGCGACGGGGATGGCGGGACTGGCCCGGGCCCGAGCCGCCGGTGGGCCGGAGCGGACCCGGGTGGCGGTCCGGATGATCGCGCTGGCCGAACGCTTCCGGTGGCTGCGTAACTTCCAGCCGACGATGTCGACGGTGGCGGCCCGCGCCGACGCGGAGCGCGCCGACCGGGCCGCCTATCGGGAGGCCGCTTCCGCCTACGCCGGTTTGGACCGGGAAGCACTGCGCGAGGCGGCCCTGGAACTGCTGGTCAGCGGGTGCGGTCCCGGTTGTACAGCCGCTTCGCCCAGCCGTACCCGATCAATGTGATGACCGCGCACCAGCCTGCCGCGAGTGCCCCGCTGTCGCCGATCGGCGTGCCGAGCAGCAGGCCGCGCAACGTCTCCATGATCGGCGTGAACGGCTGGTGCTCGGCGAACCATCGCAGCCCGGCCGGCATCGAGTCGGTGGGCACGAACCCGCTGCCGAAGAACGGCAACAGCAGCAGCGGCATCGGCAGGTTGCTCGCCGACTCGACGGTCTTCGCGGCCAGGCCCAGCGCGACGGCCAGCCAGACCAGCGCGAACGAGGTGCCGGCGAGCAGCGCGGCGACGGCCAGCCACTCGAGCGGGGTGGCGCTCGGCCGGAAACCGACCAGCACGGCCACCCCGAGCACCACGGCCAGGCTGAACAGGTTGTGCAGCACGCTGCCCAGCACGTGGCCGGTCAGCACCGACACCCGGGCGATCGCCATGGTCCGGAACCGGGCGATGATGCCCTCGGTCATGTCCATCGCCACCGAGATCGCGGTGCCCTGGATCGACCCGGCGACCGCGACGAGCAGGATGCCGGGCGTCACGTAGTTGACGTAGGCGGCCCGCCCGCCGGACCCGCCGAGGCCGTTGCCGAGCGTGTCACCGAGCACGTAGACGAACATCAACAGAAAGATCACCGGTACGGCGAGCAGCATCAGCGTCACCGTCCAGGCCCGGGTCATGTGCCGCAGCTGCCGGCGCAGCATCGTCGCCGAGTCACGCACCGCCATGGTCGTCATGCCCTCACCCGCTCCGGGCCGGCGCCGGTGACGGCGAAGAACACGTCGTCGAGGTCGGGGGTGCGGACCGCCAGGGCGGCCACCTCGATCCCGGCGGCGTCGAGCCGGTCGAGCAGCGCCTTGAGCGAGCGCACCCCGCCGTCGCCGGGCACCCGCAGCGCCAGCGGCTCACCGCCCGGATCCGGGTCGGCCGCCAGCAGTGCTCTCGCCGTGGCCAGCGCGTGCTCGTCGGGGAAGGTCAGCTCCACGTGCCCGCCGGGCACCCGCCGCTTCAGCTCGGCCGGGGTGCCCTCGGCGACCAGCCGGCCGTGGTCGAGCAGGGCGATCCGGTCGGCGAGCTGGTCCGCCTCCTCCAGGTATTGCGTGGTCAGGAAGATCGTCACGCCGCGGCCGGCCAGGTCCCGGACGATCTGCCACATGTCGCGCCGGCTGCGCGGGTCCAGGCCGGTGGTCGGCTCGTCCAGGAAGATCACCCGGGGGTCGCCGATCAGGCCCATCGCCAGGTCGAGCCGGCGCCGCATGCCGCCGGAGTAGACCGCGGCGGGCTGTCGTGCCGCCTCGCCGAGGCCGAAGCGGTCCAGCAGGTCCGCGGCGCGGCGCCGGCCCTCGGCCCGGTCCAGGTGGTGCAGGGCGGCCATCAGCAGCAGGTTCTCCTCGCCGGTCAGGTAGCTGTCGACCGCCGAGAACTGGCCGGTGACGCCGATCGCCGCGCGTACCCGGTCCGGTTCGCGGGCCACGTCGTGGCCGCACACGCGTGCCTCGCCGGCGTCCGCGGTGATCAGGGTGGACAGGATCTGGACCATGATGGTCTTGCCGGCCCCGTTCGGGCCGAGCAGGGAGAAGATCGTGCCTTGCGGCACGTGCAGGTCGATGCCGTCGAGCACCAGCTTGTCGCCGTACGACCGGCGCAGGCCGGCGACCGCGATGGCCGGCCCGGTCGAGTTGTTCGTCATGCCCCGACCGTGCCGCCGGGCCGGCTCACCGCGGTTTCACACCGGTTTCACCCTCGCCCTTGAGGGCCGGTTTCGCCCTCGCCCTTGAGGTAGGTCAGCACGGCCAGCACGCGCCGGTTCGTGCTGTCGTCCGGCGGCAGGTCCAGCTTGGCCAGGATGCTGCCGACGTGCTTGACCACCGCCGCCTCGGAGAGCACCAGGATCCGGGCGATGGCCGCGTTCGAGTGTCCCTGCGCGACCAGCCCCAGCACCTCCCGCTCGCGCGGCGACAGCCGGGTCACCGGATCGCGGTGGCGGCCGAGCAGGCGGCGGACCACCTCCGGGTCGATGACGGTGCCGCCGTCCACCACCCGGCGCAGCGCGGCGACGAAGTCGCTGACGTCCACCACCCGGTCCTTGAGCAGGTAGCCGACCCGGCGGCCGTCACCGGAGGCGAGCAGGTCGGCGGCGTACCCGTGCTGCACGTACTGGCTGAGCGCGACCACGGCCAGGCCGGGATCGTCGCGGCGCAGGCGCACGGCGGCGCGCAGGCCCTCGTCGGAGAAGCCGGGCGGCATGCGGATGTCGGTGACGACCAGGTCGGGGCGGTGCTCGGCGACGGCTCGCAGCAGCTCCCCGGCGTCGCCGACGGCGGCCACCACGTGGAACCCGAAGCGTTCCAGCAGGCCGGCCAGGCCCTCGCGCAGCAGCACGCCGTCCTCGGCGAGGACCACGTTCAGCACGGGAGCTCCACCCGTACGACGGTAGGGCCGCCGGCCGGGCTGGCCAGCAGCATCCGGCCGCCGGCCACCGCGACCCGGTCGGCGAGACCGGTCAGGCCGCTGCCGCGAGCGGGGTCGGCGCCGCCGCGCCCGTCGTCGGTGATCTCGACGGTGAGCAGGCCGTCGCGCTCCCGCGCGGTCACCGTGCCGCGCGTCGCGCCGCTGTGCTTGGCCAGGTTGGCCAGCGCCTCGGCCACCACGAAGTACGCGGCGGTCTCCAGATGTTCCGGCAGTCGGCGCGGCAGGTCGGCGTCCACACTCACCGGCACCGGCGCGTCCGCCGCGAGATCACGCAAACCGGCGGCCAGCCCGAGGTCGGTGAGCAGCTGCGGGCGGATGCCGTGGATCAGCTCCCGCAACTCGCCCATCAGCTCCTTGGCCTGCCGGTGTGCGGTGTCCACCGCGGTGGCCGCCGGCGTCTCCGCCGGCAGGTCGATCCTGGCCAGGCCCAGCTGCAGGGTCAGGCCGACGAGTTTCTGCTGCGCGCCGTCGTGCAGGTCGCGTTCGATGCGCCGGCGTTCGGCCTCGAAGGCGCCGGCCAGCCGGGCCCGGGACCGGGACACCTCGACGAGTTCGGCGCGCAACTCCTCGGTGGCGGCCGTGTGCAGCAGCGCGCGGGCCACGGCGGCGTGCGCCCCGGCGGTGGCGGCCACCAGATAGGGCACGGCCGGCAGGGCGAGCAGGGCGCCGATCGCGTACGGCACCGCCTGCCCCACCGAGTCGATGGTGACCACCCCGAACGTGATCGGCCCACCGTCCACCAGCAGCGGGCTGAACAGGCAGACCCCGAGCAGCAGCAGGGCGACGAACAGCGCCGCGTAGACCACCGGCACCGCCGTCACCAGCACCACCGCGTAGCCGAGCCGCCGCCCCGGCGACCGCCCGGCGAGCATCGGCCGGTCGTCGACCAGCCGCAGCCGGTGGGCCTCGACGATCGGCAGGGGCCGGGCGGCCAGCGGCCCCAGCAGCGCCAGCGACGCCGCCCCGGACAGGAACAGCAGCAGCGCGGTCACCGGGTCGGCGTCGCCGGTGAACAGCCGGCGCAGCAGCACCAGCCACGGCGCGGCCAGCACGCCGAACGGCACCCCGGCCGCGACGGCCAGCGGCACCGTGCTGAGCACGAAGACGAGCGACCGCCACGGCCAGGCGGTGAGAAGGAATCGACGGGACCGGATGATCGAAAGGACGGTCACAGGGCCACGGTAACGGTGCGGTGACACCGGCCCCAGACGTCCAGACGGAGGCCGCAGGTATGGCTGGCCCTACCCCTGACTTTCGTCAGGGGCGGGTCCTTACCGACGCCGGATGTTCGCGGCGGCCCCGGAAACGAGGCTGTGAGCATGAGCAACGAGATCGAGAACGTGCCGGACGTCGCCGGTGAGTGGTACCGCGACATCGTCGAGTTCGCCGCCGGCACCCCGGGGTTCGTCCAGAGCTTCCTGGCCCACTTCACCGAGCTGGGCGTGGTGCTGCTCGCCGGGATCTGGGCGCTGCTGTGGTGGCGCACCCGCCGTACGCCGGTCCCCGCCACCGCCGGCGCCGCCGGTGTCGTGCTGGCCTACGGGCTCAGCGAGTGGGCGAAGACCTACCTGGACGCGGAACGGCCCTGCCGCACCTTCGCCGACCTGACGATCGTCGCGAGCGAGTGCCCGCCGACCGGCGACTGGTCGTTCCCCAGCAACCACGCCACGGTCGCCGGCGCGCTGGCGGTCGCGATCCTGCTGGTCTCACCGCGGCTCGGCCTGCTCGCCGTACCGGTGGCCGCGCTGGTCGCGTTCTCCCGGGTGTTCGTCGGCGTGCACTACCCGCACGACGTGGTGGCTGGTTTCCTGCTCGGCGCCGTGGTCACGGCCGTCGTGGTGGTGCTCAGTCGGTCAGTCCGGCCTGGTAGGCGAGCAGCGCGGCCTGCACCCGATTCCGCAGTCCGAGCCGGGTCAGGATCGCGCTGACGTGGGCTTTGACGGTGCCCTCGACGAGATGCAGCCGGGCGGCGATCTCGGCGTTGGACAGTCCTGACCCGACCAGCCGCAGCACGTCCTGTTCGCGCTCGGTGAGCGCGGCGATCCGCTCGCGGGCCTGCGCGCCGCGGGTCAGGTGCCCGCCGTCGTAGTGGGTGATGACCCGGCGCGCGACCTTCGGCGACAGGTAGGCGCCGCCGTCGGCCAGCGCGCGCACCCCGGCGATCAGCTCCCGCGGGTCGCCGGTCTTGAGCACGAAGCCGCTGGCCCCCTCGGCGAGGGCCCGGGCGATGTACTCGTCCTCGGAGAACGTGGTCAGCATCAGCACCGCGGTCTCCGGCACCACCCGGCGGATCTCGGCCGCGGCCTGCAGGCCGTCCATGCCGGGCATCCGGATGTCCAGCAGGGCGACGTCCGGCCGGTGCAGGCGCACCTGTTCCACCGCCTCCCGGCCGTCCGGCGCCTCGGCCACCACCTCGATGGCCGGTTCGGCGGCGAGGACCGCGCGGACCCCCGCCCGGATCAGCGCCTCGTCGTCGGCGAGCAGCACCCGGATCACACGTTCTCCTTCACCGTGGGCGGCAGGACGTCCTTGGCGACCAGCCGCCCGTCCCGGAAGCAGAGCCGGTACACGTCGAACGGCGCCGGCACGAAACCGGCCGCCGACCGGTAGTACTCGCAGGTGCTGCCGGCCGGTGGCGGCGGGCCGGTCTCGCGGCGCTCCGGGACCTGCCGCCGGGGGAGCAGCCCGGCGACCTCGTCGCGGCTCGCGCCCAGCGCCAGGTCGCGGAACCTCTCCGGGGGCAGGTGCGAGGTGCGGCTGTCGTGGGCGTACAGGCCCATCAGGGTGCCGATCAGCGCGGTCACCAGCAGCGCGGGCACGGTCAGCGCGAGAACCAGGCCGCGCCGGGCCCGGCCGCGCCTCCAGGGCGGGGTGGAAGGGCTGCACACCGTACGGCAGGACCTTGGCCGCGTTG
>NZ_JBEZZB010000083.1:0-44502 GCF_040638955.1 Actinoplanes sp. NPDC024001 | reverse complement strand
GCCGCTGCCGACGGCTGCCTCGGCGGCAGCGGCGAACTCCTCCGGCGACGCGCCAGCGCCCAGATCGAGCGGATTATCGTGCAGAGCCGGATCGGCCACCGGCCGAGAACCCGGCCGACATGGCGGTCGGCGGCAGCGCGCTGGCCACGCACGGGCTCGTCGTCGCGCCGGGCAGCCCGAAACCGCCGGCGCTGACCGCGACCACCTGGCTGGTCGCCGACCTGGACACCGGTGAGGTGCTCGGCGCCTGCGGGCCGCACGTCCACCAGACCCCGGCCAGCGTGCAGAAGATGCTGCTGGCGGCGACCGCGATCGAGCAGCTGGACCCGGCGCAGAAGGTGACCATCACCCAGGGCGACCTGGACATCGAGCCGGGCAGCTCGGCGGTCGGCCTGATAGTCGGCGGCACCTATCCGGTCTCGACGCTCTGGCTGGGCCTGATGCTCAACTCCGGCAACGACGCGGCCAACGCCCTGGCCCGGCTGGCCGGCGGGGGCGGCACGGACGGCCTGGCGAAAACGGTGGCGGCGATGAACGCCAAGGCAGCCTCGCTGGGCGCCAACCAGACACACGCGGTCACCCCGTCCGGATTGGACGGTCCGGGTCAGTTCACCAGTGCGTACGATCTGGCGCTGATCGCCCGGGTGTGTTTCGCCAACGCCGACTTCCGCAAATACGTGCTGACCCGCAGCGCGCAGATGCCCGCCCAGAAACTGAAGTCGCGCAAGGTGGGCGGCTTCCAGTTCCAGAACGAGAACAAGCTGGTCTACAACTACCCGGGCGCGCTGGGCGGCAAGACCGGCTTCACCACCCTGGCCCGGCACAGCTATGTCGGCGCGGCCGAGCGCAACGGCCGCCGGCTGGTGGTCACCCTGCTCGGCGCCGAGGCCCGGCCGATCCGCGGCTGGGAACAGGGCGCCAAGCTGCTCGACTGGGGGTTCGCGCAGCCGCAGGGCACCGCGGTCGGCAATCTGGTGACGCCCGAGGAGGTGGCCGCCGCGAAGGCCGCCGCCACCACCGAGCCCACCGAGGAGAAGGCGGCCCAGGGCGCGCCGCAGAGCGGGAACACCCGTCCGGGCGCGCCGCGTGGCCTGTCGGTGGCGGCCGCCCTGTCGGTGGCGGTCGTCCTGGCCGGCGCGCCGCTCCTGCTGCTGCTCACCCAGCGCCGCAAGCGGCGCCTGGCTCGCCCGCCGGCACCCGCGGATGAGCCGGCGGGCCACCTGCCGTTGAGGCGCTGACCGCCCCGCCGCCGACTTCCCGCTGCCCTGGCGTCTTCCGGCTCCGCCGGCCTCCGGCTCCCGCGAGCCGGGTCTGCCGGCTCCCGCGGACCGGGTCTGCCGGCTACCGCGGGCCGGGTCTGCCGGCTACCGCGGACCGGGTCTGCCGGCTACCGCGGACCGGGTCTGCCGGCTACCGCGGACCGGGTCTGCCGGCTACCGCGAGCCGAGTCTGCCGGCTACCGCTAGGCGAGGATCAACCCGAATACCCAGACCACGGCGATCGCCAGCGCCGCCGCGAACTCCACGAGCAGTGACAGCCCGACCGCGGCGAACGCCGCCCGGGTCGACGGCCAAGCCCGCTCGTGACCCACCCGGCTCAGCTCGACCAGCCAGACACCGAGCAGGAAGCCCAGCACCAGGCCGATCACCGGGATCACGAAGAACCCGATCAGACCGAGCACCCCACCGGCCATCAGCGCCGACGACGGCACCCCGGTGCTCTTCAGCCGTTTGCCGGGCCAGAGGAACTTGGTCACCAGCCCGGCGCCGGCGATCAGCGTGGCGACCGCCAGAACCGTCCATCGCACGCCGGCCGAACCGCTCCCGAGCAGCGTCCAGAGCAGCACTCCCGACCAGCTGAGCAACAGGCCGGGGAGCACCGGCAGCATCACGCCGATCGCCCCGACCGCGATGAGCAACCCGGCGAGCAGCGTGACCAGTTCGCCGGTGTCAGTCAGATCCATGCGGCACACCCTGCACCACCGGCCCGGAACCCTCAACCGGGCCCGCCGGCCGCCGATGGAACGGCCGTCGTGGAGAACGCCGGGCGAAGCAACCGGTACGCAACCGTGCGTGACCGGAACGCGCACCCTCCGCAGTTGAAAGTTTCTCTTGTCAGCCGGTGCCCACCAGCCAGGGGCGCCGACAACAACCGGGGGAAACGACATGACCAGCACCGTGACGACCGCTGCCGACTTCGCCGCCGACACCGCCACCGCCACGCCCGTGCTCTCCGCCGCGGAGCAGGAGAACCTGATCCGCACGCACATGCCGCTGGTCGGCCACCTGGTGCGGGACATGCTGAGCCGCATCCCGAACCACATCCACCGCGACGACCTGACCAGCGCCGGCCTGCACGCCCTGGTCACCGCTGTCCGCGGCTGGGACCCGAACCGCGGCGTCCCGTTCCACCGCTTCGCCGGCACCCGCATCCGCGGCGCGCTCCTGGACGAGCTGCGCGCGCTGGACTGGGCGACCCGCTCGGTGCGGTCCAAGGCCCGCAACACCGACGTGACCCGTCAGCAGCTCACCACCACGCTGGGCCGTACGCCCACCCCGGAGGAGCTGGCCCAGGCGCTCGGCACCACCACGACCGAGCTGCACCAGACCGACACCGACGTGCAGCGCGCCACCGTGCTCTCGCTGCAGGGCTTCACCACCAGCAGCGCCGACGACCTGGTCACCGAGCGCGACCCGGGCCCGGAGGAGATGCTGCTGCGCCGTGAGCAGATCGGCTACCTGCACCACGCGATCGGCTCGCTGCCGGAGCGGCTGCAGATGGTCGTCACCGAGTACTTCCTGCACGAGCGCCCGATGGCGGACATCGCCGCCGACCTGGGCGTCACCGAGTCGCGGGTCTCGCAGCTGCGCGCCGAGGCGCTCTCGCTGCTCAAGGACGGCCTGAACACCCACCTCAACCCGGAGCTGGCGCCGGTGCCGGACAACCCGGAGAGCATCACCGCCCGCCGTCGCGCCTCCTACTACGCCAACATCGCCAACAACACCACCATGCGCAGCCGCCTCGCCATGACGAACGAGCACGGTCACACCACGTTCGGCCGCGGCCAGAAGCTGCCGGCCACGGCTGCCTGACGTACCGACGAGAAGGGCCCGGCGTCCATGACGCCGGGCCCTTTCGTCAGCCCAGTTCCAGGCTGGTGACGGCGTAGATACCGGAGTGGTCCAGCTCCGGCGGGCCGGCGGTGTACATCCGGGCGGTGTCCCAGACCGGCTGGAGCCCGAGCCGCTCGGCCAGCTTCGCCGCCTCCGGGTTGATGTGCGGCACGTCGGCCAGGACCGGCATCTCGTACTCGGTGCTCAGGCCGGCGTAGAGCGCCTCGGCGACCGCCAGGTCGTCGGCGAAGAGCGGCCCGATCCGGTCGGCCGCCCCGGCGGCCCGGCGCACGCCGAAACCCACCACCTCGTCGTCGCGGATCACCGCGACGCCGTGCCGGCCCGGCGCGGTGATCCACAGCGCCAGGAAGGTGTCGCGCTCGGCCGGGAAGAACCGGCGATCGTACGCGGCCAGCTCGTGGAACGGGACCTCCCGTGCCTCCACCACCCGCAGGCCGGGGGCGACGGTGGCGCCGGTGAGCACGCCGTCGTATCGCGTGGTGGTCCAGGCCGGCTGGAATCCGGATCTGCGGTAGTTGTCCTGCTGCGCGACCACGCCGTCGAGGCCGATGGCGCGCCCGGCGAGCCGTTCCATGCCGGCCTGCCAGGTGCGCAGGCCGTAGCCCTGACCGCGGAACTCCGGGTCGGTCACGTAGAGGCCGATGAAGCCGTGATCGGTTCCGTACCGGATCGCCGCGATCGTGCTGATCGGCCGGCCGTCGAGGCGCCCGACGAGGATCCCGCCGGGGTCGGTGACGAAGAAGACGTCCGCGTCACCGTCCCCCGGGTGCCAATCCTCGTTGCGCGCCCACTGCGCGATCAGCCGCAAGTCGTCCGCGCTCGCCGACGAGACCGTGAACTCCGCCATGCCGCCACCATAGCGTCGCTTATTCCTGTTATGCCCGGTATTGCGCCGCAGCCCGGTTCCCGGCATCACCCGCTGCGTGAAGTTGCGGCGTGGAGCGCGCCGCAACTTCACACGCTGGTCAGGCCAGGGCGGAGAGGACGCCGGGGAGGTCGGCGGTGTGCAGGACACCGAGGTGGCGGGTGGCGCGGGTGACGGCGACGTAGAGGTCGGAGAGACCGCGCGGGCTCTCCGCGATGATCTCGTCGGGCGCCACCACCAGCACCGAATCGAACTCCAGCCCCTTGGCCTGGCGCACGGTCATCAGCACGACGTGGTTCAGCAGGTCGGGCTGCTCCCCCACGGCCGCACCGGGGATCGCGGCGACCAGCTCGGCGCCGAGCGAGGCTTCCAGCCGGTCCGGCACGAGCACCCCGAGCCGGCCGTCCTCGATCAGGGCGGCCTCCTTGCGTACGTCAGCGATCAGCTCCTCGGCAAGCGTGCCGGCCGGCACCCGCCGCGCCCACGGCGTGACGCCGGCGGACCGCACCGACCGCGGCGGCCGCAGCGCGGGATCGACCGCGGCCAGCACATCGGCCGCGACCGCCATCACCTCGGCCGGGGTGCGGTAGTTGACGCTCAGCTCGACCAGACGCCACCGCTGCGCCACATAGGGCTCGAAGATCTGCTCCCAGCTGGTGCTTCCGGCCAGCTCCGAGGTCTGCGCGACGTCGCCGACCGCGGTGATCGACCGGCTCGGGCAGCGGCGCATCAGCAGCCGCCAGGCCATCGGCGACAGCTCCTGCGCCTCGTCGACGATCACGTGACCGAAGACCCAGCTGCGATCGGCGGCGGCCCGTTCCGCGGCGGTCCGGGTGTCCAGCACCTCGTGCCGCTCGACGAAGGCGCTCGCGTCGACCACGTCCAGCGCGGAGAGGATCTCGTCCTTCTCGCTGCCCTCGTCCTCGAAGTCCAGCGACCGGGAACCCTCGACGATCTCGAGGACACCCTCCGCGTACTCGATCGCGGCCTTGCGCTGGCGCTGCTGCTCACGCACCTTGAGGGTGTCGTCGACGCCGAGCAGCTCGGCCAGCTCGTCGAGCAGTGGCACGTCGGCCGGCGCCCAGCCGGCGCTGCGGTCGCGCAGCAGCAGGGCCCGCTCCTCGGGAGTGCAGCCCGCCGACTCCAGCCGGTCGTCGTCGGAGAGCAGGTCGCGCAGCACCTGGCGCGGGGTGAGCACCGGCCAGAACTCGAAGAGCGCCTGCTGCACGTCGATGTCCTCGCGCAGCTCCCGGCGGGTCTCGGCGAGGTCGGCCTCGGAGAGCAGGTTCTCCCCGCCCAGCGGGTCGGCGCCGATCCGCTCGGCGATCAGCAGCGACAGCTGGTGGATCGCCTCGGTCACGAAGATCTGCCGGGCCACGTTGTGCGGGCGGCCGGAGCGGCGGGCAGCGGCCCGGGCGTCCTCCAGCACGGCCCGCTCGATCCGCAGCGGGTACCCGTCGTGGTCCACCTCGACGAACTCGTCCGGCACGGTCTGCCGGTCGGCGACCGCGTTCTCCAGGACGTCGAGCATGTGCAGCGAACCCTTGAGGGCAGCGGTCGCCGGCGGCTCCACGGCGCGGGCCCGCACGCCGGGGAACATGTCGCCGAGGGTGGCGAGCAGCACACCGGTCTCCGCCAGCGACGGCAGGACCTGGGAGATGTAGCGCAGGAACGTGGTGTTCGGTCCGAGGATCAGCACACCGGTCCGGGTCAGCTGCTCCCGGTAGGTGTAGAGCAGGTAGGCCGCGCGGTGCAGCGCGACCGCGGTCTTGCCGGTGCCGGGACCGCCCTGCACCACCAGCACCCCGGGCAGCCCGGAGCGGATCACCTCGTCCTGCTCGGCCTGGATGGTCTCGACGATGTCGCGCATCCGGCCGGTCCGGTTGGCGGTCAGCGCGGAGAGCAGCGCCGCCTCACCGGTCACGTCCTCGCGGCCGCTGCCGTCGCCGGCCTCGATGTCCAGGGTCTCGTCGTCGATGCCGGTGAGGACCCGGCCCCGGGTGCGCAGGTGCCGCCGCCGGGTCACGCCGTCCGGGTTGACCGCGGTGGCGAGGTAGAACGGCCGGGCCGCGGGGGCCCGCCAGTCGACCAGGAGCGGGTCCTGGTCGCGGTCCTCGGCGAACAGGCCGATCCGCCCGATGTAGCGGGGGCTGCTCGCGGAGAAGTCCAGCCGGCCGAAACAAAGTCCGTTCTCCACCGAATTGAACTGGGCGAGTTGTTCCGCGTAGTGGCTGCGGGTGGCCTCCCGCTGGGCGCGTCCCTGCGGGGTGCCACCCGCCTCCAACAGGATCGCGCGCAGGCGACTGTCGGCCTGCTCACGCAATTGATCCAGACGCTGGTAGAGCGTGGTCAAGTACGCCTGCTCGCAATCGATGTCGGCGCTCGAGCTTGACAAAGTCGCCCCTTTTCGTGCTATCATTCCGGCGCTGGCAACCATTTTTATGGTTGCCTTTTTGTGTTTGCGGCAATGCATTCCGCAAACGACCAGAATAGCGGAAGCCGCTCGGGTTACGGCCTGCGGTGCGTCTGTCCGGAATCCGTCATCGACACGCCGGGGCCGTTACGCCCGGCCGCCGACCGGGATTAACCGGGACATGGACTACAACACCCCGTACCGCCGCTTCAGCGCCCTGGCCCTCGCCGCGGCTGCCACGCTCACCTTCTCCGCCGCCTGCTCCGACGACGCCGAGGAGCCGGCCGGCAACGCCGCCGCGGCCGCCGCGGGCGGACCGGAACAGAAGACCCTGGAGGGCGCCAAGACCGCCGCGCAGACCGTGTTCGACCGGTTCAGCGGCGGCGACTTCGCCGGGGCGTGGGAGATGTACACCACGGCCGGCAAGCAGGCGATCAGCAAGGACGACTACGTCAAGCTCAACCAGGCCTGCTCCCGCAAGGGCCTGGCGATCCAGCTCACCAGTGCCCGGATGGAGGGCACCGACCGGGCCATCGTGATCGCCAAGCAGCTGGTCGCGGCGCAGTCGTACACCATGGTCTACGAGGGCGACGCCTGGAAGCTGGAGCCGGCCAAGGAGGGTCTGGCCCTCTACAAGCTGGGCGCGGCGAAGGCCATCGCCGCCCAGAAGAAGGCCGGCACCTGCGCCAACGCCTGAGAAATTTATTGGGGCCCGCCGCGAACCGCGGCGGGCCCCTCCTCCTCATCGGGTCTATGCGGCGACGGCCAGCGGCAGGCCGTCCGGGCTGGTCAGCGCGAGCCGGGTACGCAGGGTGCCGCGACTGGCGATCCGGTCGTAGTACGCCGCCCGGCGCCGCGCCACGCAGCCCTCCTTGGGCGGGTTCTGCGCCGCCAGGGCCGGGTCCAGGTGGGCGTTCATCCCGTCCCGGAGCAGGACCAGAGCCTCGGCGCGCAGCTGCGACACCCGGGACTCGCTGACCCCCAGCTCGGCGGCGATCTGCGCCATCGGCCGCTCCTCGAAGAAGTAGCCCTGCACCACCACCCGGAGCCGGTCCGGCAGCGCGTCCACGGCGTGCCGCAGGTAACCGAACCGCTCCCGGCGCAGCAGCAGGTCCTCCGGGCCGGCGCCCGGCTCGGTGACGATGTCGTCGGCGGTCGCGGTGGCGAACCCCTGCAGGCTGAAGACGGTGGCGCGGTGCACGTCGTCCTCGGAGTGCTCGATGTCCTCCACCGTGCAGCCGAGCCGTTCGGCCACCTCCTGCACCGTGGGGGTGCGCCCGAGCTCGGCGATCAGCTCCTCCCGGGCCGAGTCGGTGCGCCGGGCCCGCTGGCGCACCGAGCGGCTGGCCCAGTCGAGGCCGCGCAGCTCGTCCAGCAGAGCGCCGCGCACCCGGGTGGCGGCGAAGCGCGGGAACGGGACGCCGCGCTCCGGGTCGAAGCCACGTGCGGCCGCCACCAGCGCGGCGTATCCGGCGGAGAGCAGGTCGTCACGGTTCACGTGGGCCGGAACCCGGGCCAGGATCTCCCGGACCAGGTGGCCGACGAGCGGCATGTTCGCTCGTACGATGTCCTCTCCGCGCCGCTCGACAGCGGGTGCCTCACCGGTCATCGGGGGTCTCCTCAGGTCCCGGCCGGGTTTCGGGGGAGCCCGGCGCTGAGGAAAAAGATGCGGTGCGTTGAGTGCCACCCGGTTCGCCTTCGGGTGCGACATGGTTGCGAAGTTCTGGCGGTACAATGATCGTGAGCGGCCTGGCACGTCTTGCCCGGGCCGCCCTCGGATCGACCACCACGCGCCGCGGCTGGGTACACGGTCTGCGCCGGGCAGGACGACCTCGACTCTTGGGAGTTCCCACCTTCATGACGACCTTCACCGAGCTCGGCGTGCCCGCCGTCCTCACCACGGCACTGACCGGGCTCGGAATCACCACCCCGTTCCCGATCCAGGCGGCCACCCTGCCCGACTCGCTGGCCGGACGTGACGTCCTCGGCCGCGGTCGCACCGGCTCCGGCAAGACCTACGCGTTCGTGCTGCCCGTGGTCACCCGCCTGGCCGCCGGCCGCAAGCCGGCCCGTCCCGGGCGCCCGCGCGCGCTGATCCTCGCCCCCACCCGGGAGCTCGCCACCCAGATCGAGGCGACGCTGCGCCCGCTCGCCGACGCGGCCCGGCTGCGGACCCTCGTGGTCTTCGGCGGTGTCGGGGCGAACCCGCAGATCAAGGCTCTGCAGGCGGGCGTCGACATCCTGGTCGCCTGCCCCGGCCGGCTCGACGACCACATCCGCAACGGGCACGCCTCGCTGGAGTCGGTGGAGATCACCGTCCTGGACGAGGCCGACCACATGGCCGACCTGGGCTTCCTCCCGGTGGTGCGGCGGCTGCTGTCGCAGACCCCGGCCACCGGGCAGCGGCTGCTCTTCTCCGCCACCCTGGACAACGGGGTGGACGTGCTGGTGCAGCGGTTCATGCGCAAGCCGGTCACGCACCACGTGGACGCGGCTGCGCAGGCGCCGGTCGAGATGGACCACCACGTGCTGCACGTGCAGCACGACGACCGGTTCGGGGTGCTGGTCGAGCTGCTCGCGGCGCCCGGCCGGTCGGTGGTGTTCACCCGGACCAAGCGGCGCGCCAAGGTGCTGACCCGGCAGCTGTGCGCGGCCGGGGTGCCGGCGGTCGAGCTGCACGGCAACCTCGCGCAGAACGCCCGCAACCGGAACCTGTCGGCGTTCTCCGACGGCACGGCCGCGACGCTGGTCGCCACCGACATCGCGGCGCGCGGCATCCACGTCGACGACGTGACGCTGGTCGTGCACGCCGATCCGCCGGTGGAGCACAAGGCATATCTGCACCGCTCCGGCCGGACCGCCCGGGCCGGCGCCCGCGGCACGGTGATCACGCTGATGACCGACGACCAGCAGGCCGACGTCCGGGATCTGGCGCGCAAGGCGGGCATCCGCCCGGTCACCCAGCGGGTGCGGCCCGGTGACGCGCTGCTGGCCGAGTTGGCGCCGGGCGAGCGTACGTTCGTCGCCCCCGCATCGACTCCGGCCGCCCCGGCGCCGCAGGCCTCGCCGGCGGCTGCCGAGGGCCGGTCGCGGTCGTCCCGGCGCCGGCGTGGCCGCGCCCGTGGGGCGGAGAACGGCGTGCCGGTCGCCGCCGCGGAGAAGCCGCGGACCGCTCGCGCGCCGCGTTCCGGTCAGGCGCAGGGTCAGGGCAACGCGCGCGCCGCGGCCACGGCCTCCGGCCAGACGCGCAACGCCGGCCAGGCACGCGGGTCCGGCCAGGCACGGGGTTCCGCTTCAGCCCACCGCCCGGGTACGCCGCAGCAGCGCCCCGCCTCCTCGGGCGGCGGTGCGGCGGCGTTCTCCGCCCGGGCCGGCGGCCGCCGCTCCACCCGCTGAAAGTCCTTGTGGCATGGGGGTGCGCTGCGCACCCCCATGTCACGCGGTTCGGGTGGCGTGGATGTCGAGGGTCACGTGGACCAGGCGGCCGATCAGCAGGCGGCCTGAGGTGACGCCGGCGGCCACCCGGTCGACGGCGCAGGTCGCGACGAAGCGGTAGCCGTCGGCTACCGGTTCGGCGGAGACCAGGTCGAGGACCACGTCGCAGGAGCCGCCGCGGACCGCGAGCACCCCGGCGAGCTGCCAGCCGTCGCCGGTGCGCCGGCAGCGGGTGCTGCGGAAGCCGATCT
Organism: Actinoplanes sp. NPDC024001; assembly: GCF_040638955.1. NCBI lineage: Bacteria > Bacillati > Actinomycetota > Actinomycetes > Micromonosporales > Micromonosporaceae > Actinoplanes > Actinoplanes sp. NPDC024001. The sequence continues at coordinate 34,404 of NZ_JBEZZB010000083.1, read as the reverse complement.
CCGGGTGGTCGGCCACGTCGAGGAGCCGTCTGCCCCGGACGTCCCGGTCCCGGCGAGGGTCGTCGGTGGTGAACGAGGCCGCGTCGAGTTCGGCGGAGGCGATCGAGCGTTCCGGATCCGCGGCGACGCTGATCGTGCCGCCGGTCACCGCCATGGTGCCGGGGACCGGTTTGAGGCCGAAGATGTGGGTTCCGGTGAACCGGCACACCGAGCGGGCCGGCTCGATGCGGTAGGTGCCGGTGCGTACCTCGGTGAGTGTGTTCGTCGTCATGTGCCCAGCCTGCGGCGGGGCGCGGCCGGGCACCTCAGTGCTGGTACTGATCCCCGGCACGCAACCGGGCGGCCAGCTGGGTCCGGTTGGCGAGGCCGAGTTTCGCCAGGGCGTTGCGGACGTGCGTCTCCACGGTCCGCTCGGAGATGTGCAGGCGCTCGGCGATCACGCGATTGGCCAGGCCCTCCGCGGCCAGCCGGACGATCTCCCGCTCCCGGGCGGTCAGGTCGTCGCGGGTCAGCTCGGCGGCGGCCGTCGCGATCGCGGCCAGCCCGAGACGCCGCGCGGTGGTCAGCGCCTCCTCGGCGAGCGTCCGGGACCGGCGTCCGTCGACGTCGCGCAGCGCTTTCGCGTACGCCAATCGGGCCTGAGCGGCGAAAGCCGCGGCGCCGAGCCGGTCCTCCATCCGGATCGCGGTGGTCAGATGCCGCTCGGCGGCGTCCCGGTTGCCGAGAGCCGCCGCGACGACCCCGAGCGATCGTGACATCGCGCCGTGGCAGGCGGTCATCGTGTTCAGGTAGCGGTCCGCCAGCGGCAGCGCGCGGGCGTAGGCGTCGGCCGCCAGATCCGCCTCGTCCAGCCAGACGGCCAGCTCCCCGGCGCTGAACAGGACGAAGCTGCGGCGGCTGTCCGGCGGCAGATCGGGGAGCATGGCGCGCAGGGTGCGAGCGCAGTCCGCGGCGGTCGGCCGGTCGCCGCCGAGCCTCGCGAGCTGGGCGATCTGGGCCACCGCGATCGGCTCGGAGCCGAAGGCGGCCAGCGCGGCCGGCAGCCCGCCCGGCCAGTCGGGGACGATGCCGGTGAACACCGCGAGTGAGCCGCGGAAAGCCGCGTAGAGTTCGGCGGCCGGCTGTTCCTCGAACGTTCCGGCCACCGCGAACGCCTCCGCGGCGACCTCGGCCGCCGCCTCGACCCGGCCGTTGAGCAGCAGCCTCGCGGCGCGGGCCCGAAACAGATGCCAGCGGGCCATCGGCCGGCCCAGCCGCTCCGCGAGATCGGCCAGGGCTGCCGTCTCGGCGTCGTAGGCGGGAAGATCGCCGATGGCGAGCAGGGCGTCGAGACGCCACAACCGGCCCCACAGCTCGGCCTCGACCCGGCCACCGGCGGCGGCCAGCTCGCAGCTGCGGCGGGCCAGGTCCAGCACCTCCTCCGCGGCGGCGACCGTGTCGAGCACCTCGTGCCGGGCGTGCACGGCGGCAGCCAGCGCCCGCGGGTCACCGGTCTGTTCGGCGAGCGCCATCGCCTGCCGGCTGATCGGCTCGGCGCGCTGGTGCTGACCGGTTTCGGCCAGCAGGAAGGCGTAGTGGGCGAGCAGCTCGGCGCGGGTGACGTCCCCGGCGCCGGATTCGAAGGCGAGGGCCCGCTCGCAGAGCCGGAGGACGGCTGCGGCGACCTGGCCGCCGTAACCCCGCACGACGAGCGCGGCGGCCGCGGCCTCGTCCGCGCGCTGCGCGGTCTCGGCCTGGTTGAGCACGGAGGTGCAGTCGGCTACGGCGACGGCGAGCCGGCCGTCCCGGCAGGCGGCCTCGGCGCGAGCCAGCAGCAGCGACGGGTCGGCCGGGAAGAGGTCCAGGGCCTGGCCCAGCCAGGTGGCCGCGGCGTGGTGGTCGAGCTGCCGGGTCGCCTCGTCCGCTGCCGCCACGCAGGCGTCCCGGGCCAGCTGCCGGGAGCCGTCGTCGACCACGGCGCGCACCCGATGGCGGGCGGTCTCGCCGGGCCGGGCCGAGCCGGCGGCGAGCACCTCGGCGATCCGGCGGTGGGCGGTGATCCGATCGGTACGGCTCAACTCCGCGTACCGTGCCTCGCGGACCAGCTCGTGGGCGAACCGCAGCCGGGCCGGCGTCCACGGGTCCTCGACCAGCACCCCGGCGGCGATCGCCTCGGCCAGCAGCGGCTCGACCGGCTCGGCGGCGATCCGGGCCAGCACGACCACGTCGATCTCGGCGCCCAAAGCCGCGGCCAGGCCGAGCAGGTCCCGGCAGCCCGGGGAGAGTCCCGCGGTCCGGCGGCCGACCAGGCGCAGCAGCCCGTCCGGCAGGTCCAGGTGGGCGGCCGGGCCGCGCAGTCCCCCGGAACCGGCGAGCAGGCGGGCCAGCTCCCGGGTGTAGAGCGGGTTGCCGCCACCGAGCCGGTGGATCACGGGCGGCCAGGAGGGGTGCGCCTGGCCGTACGCCTGGGTCAGGTAGGTGGCGACGGTGCCCTGGTCCCAGGGGCGCAACGGGAGGATCTCGGCGCCGGGCAGGTCGACGTCCAGGGCTCGGGCGGTCGCGACGACCAGCAGCGGGACCCGGGCCACCTCGCGGGCCAGGGCGGTGAGCAGGGCGAGCGAGCCCGGATCGGCCCAGTGCAGATCCTCCAGGACCAGCAGCAGGCCCCCATCGGCCCGGGACGCGGCCGCGCACAGGGCGCGGACGGTCGACTGGACCACACGGAACCGGGCGGTGGCGGGCGGTTCGCCGGTGTCGGCGGTCTCCAGCAGGGCCGGGGTGAGGCCGGGCAGCTCGCAGTCGAGCAGGCGCAGCCACGGCCAGAAGGCGGGCGCCCCCTCGTCCGGGTCGGCCCGGCCGGTCAGCACGGTGACGCCGGCGGCGTTCGCCCGGGCCACGGCCTCCTCGACGACGGCCGTCTTGCCGATCCCGGCCTCGCCGGTCAACAGCACGACCGCGCCCGACCCGGCGGCGGCGTCGGCACGCAGCCGGTCCAGAGCGACCACTTCGGCCACCCGGGCGACCAGAGGCGTTCCCATGCACGGATTGTCCGCCGTGACCGGCCGGACCGGGTGGTGGCCCGCCCGGAACGTCGCCGTCCGGACAACCGGTGAGTCAGTCGTTCAGGCGACGCGGCCTACTGATGATCAACTTTAGGATCATCGGATGCCGCATCTGGGTCCGCAGCGCTACGTCCCCGGCCAGAGTCGTCCATACCCTCCGCCGCAGAGCGGCAGCCCGGTGCCCCCGCACTGGTGGTGGTTCGTGGTTCCGCTGGCGACGTTCGGCTTCGGAACCTTCGCCATGGTCTGGATCGCCGGAACTCGCCTGGCCACGCGGCGCACCACCATGGCAGCCGCAGGGTATGCAGCAAGCGCGTTCCTTACCTTCCTGCTGATCATCGTCGGCTCACCCGATGGCGTGCTCGGTGGCCTGACCGCGTTGCTTCTCCTGATGCTCTGGTTCGGCGGGACGGCGCACGTCGCCGTGCTGCAGACCCGGGTTCGACAGTTGGACGCCGGCACACCCGCCCCGCCGGTGGTCACACATGCCGACGATCCGGGGATCGCCGCCGCGCAATGGCGGCAGCAGCGCCGCCGGGAGGCCCGGGAGCTGCTGCTGACCAACCCCGGCATGGCCGCTGAGCTGCGGATCGGGCGCCCCGATGTACCAGATCGGAGCTATAGGACGGCGGCTTGGTCGATGTGAACCATGTACCGGCCGAGTGGCTGCGGAACGAACTCGACCTAACGTCCGAGCAGGTCGCCGAGTTGATTCAGGTACGCGAGGAACGCCGTGGCCTCCACGGGCTGGACGACATCCTGACCTACTGCAAAACCCTCTCCCCGCAGCGGCTGATGCTCATCGAGGACCGGCTCGTCTACCTGCCCTGGTGAAGGAACTCATGACCTACGACCCGCACCGACCTGCCTACACCACACCGGCTCCAGCCCTGCAGCAGCCGCCCGTCACCTTCCCGTCCTTCGTCCCGCCCCCACCCCCGGCCAATTCGGTGCTCTTGGTCTCGGTGGGCGGCAGGGCAGCGGCACTTCTACTCGATTTGATGCTTTTCTTCCTCACGATGTACATCGGTTGGATCGTGTGGTCGGTGTACACCTGGGGCACCGGACAAACGCCGGCCAAAAAGATCCTCGGCCATGTGGTCGCTGATGCGAATACCGGCGCGCCCATCGACTGGCACCGCATGTTCCGCCGTGAAGTACTCGGCAAGATCCTTGTAGGTTTCTTCACCGGCGGCATGGCTACTGCTGTAGATGCGCTGGGCGTCCTGCGACGCGACCGGCGCACGCTCCATGACCAGGCCACCGAGACGATCGTTCGGTACGAGTAGGGGCAGGGCGTCAGGCTTCCGGGACGCGTACCGTCAGCTCGTCGCCGAGGGTGTAGCCGGTGCAGAGCTCCAGTTCGTCGCCGGACCAGAAGCGGCCGGGGTCGTACCAGTTGGCCTTGCGGCCGCGCGGCAGCAGGCCCATGTCCTCGTAGGTCACCGCGACCACCTCGGCGCAGTAGGCCCGCTCCAGGGTGGCGTCGCTGACCTCGCCCCTCTGCCAGGGCAGGCGGATCTGCGGCACCCGGCCGCGGGCCCACCGCCAGGCCAGCTGCGAGGTCGACGGGAACGGGGTGCCGTCCAGGCGGGCCACCGTCTTGAGTGCCTTGTCCTCCATGGCCCGGGTGACGCCCGGTTCGAGCTGGCGCAGCCAGCCGCGCTGACCGTAGCGCCGGGCCCAGACCGTGACCGCGTCGCGCAGGTCGTGCAGCTGCACGCCGCGCTGGAAGGTGCCGGACCACAAGTCGGGCAGCGACTTGCCCAACTCGGCGTGCCACATCAGTGGCGGCATGTCCTCGATCACCAGGGACATGCCGACGTGGTTGACCGGGCTGTTGGTGAGGGTCTGGATGGCACGGTCCGGGCCGGAGCGCCCCCGGAAGATCCAGATATCACCCGTACGCGTCAGATCTATCGCCTCGTCGAGGCTGAGTTCGGCAACCACGTGTCTATCCTCAGCTGATGCGTTGGTGGAAGGTAGCGGGACTGGCAGGGCTGGCGGGCGTCGCGGCGACCGGGGTGGTGATCGCCCGCTCGGAGCGGCGGCGCCGGGCGTACACGCCGGACGAGATCCGGAGCAGACTGCACGAGCGCGTCGCTGAGGCTACCGAGAAAAAGGACTGACCGCTCACACCAGCTCGGTGTCGCGCAGCACCGACCACAGGCCGGCGCCGTCCGGGGCGGAGAACCAGATCTTGCCGCCGGACGGCACCACCTCGGCGGTCTCCGACGGGCCGGGAATGGCGCCGGCCAGCACCGCCTGGGTGGGTGAGAGCCGGCGGATCGCGACGGCCGCCACGTTCTCCGGGTGGGTACGCGCGAACTCGGAGTAGATCTCCTGGTCGTGCTGCCCGTCGTCGCCGATCAGCAGCCACTTGACGTCCGGGAACTCCTCGGCGAGCCGGCGCAGCGTCTTGCGCTTGTGCTCCTGGCCGCTGCGGAACCAGCGGTCCGGGGTGGGACCCCAGTCGGTGAGCAGGATCGGGCCGGCCGGGTAGAGGTGCCGGCTGAGGAAGCGGGTCAGCGTGGGCGCGACGTTCCACGCGCCGGTGGAGAGGTAGACCACCGGGGCGCCGGGGTTCGCGTTGACCAGCCGCTCGTAGAGGACCGCCATGCCGGGCACCGCGGTGCGGGCGTGCTCGTCGAGGACGAACGTGTTCCAGGCGGCCAGCAGGGGACGCGGCAGCGCGGTGACCATGACCGTGTCGTCGATGTCGGAGATGACACCGAACTTGACCGCCGGGTCGAGCACCCGGATCGGCGCCTCCACCGGGGTGTTGCCCTCGGTGCTGAGTTTCGCGCAGCCCCAGCCCGGGTCGAGGTCGCCCTTGACCCGGCAGTCCAGGTAGCCGCTGCGGTCGGTGCGGGCCTCGGTGACGGTGCCGCCGATCTCGATGCGGACCACGGCGCTGCTGGCCGGGGTGGTGGTGAAGCTGCGCCAGCCGCGCACCTTCTCGCGGCGTTTGCGGACCAGGCCGGGCCGGGCCAGCAGGACGCGGCCCATCACGCGCGCCCAGCCGGGCGCGCCATATCCGGTGTACGCCGTGATGTACGGCTTCCAGCCCCGAACCCGCAGCCGGCGCTCGATCATCTCGTGCACCGCGTCCTCGATCAGAGCGGCCCGGTGGATCCGCACCGCCGGCGGGCTCGCACCTGCGGGAGTAACGGTCACCATCGCCTCCTTACCCGTCCGACGTACCGCCCGTCCGCTCGGCCACGTTACCCGGCGCTCGTCACCGCCAATCGAGAACGGTGCGCTGGTCCGGGTTGGACATCACGCGGCTGCCGGGAGTTCGGCCGGCGTCCACTGCTCGGACCACCAATGGCGGTCGATGGGTTCGGTGGCGGGGTCGCGCAGCCGGGCGGCGGCCGCTTCGGCGCGCAGCTGCCGGACCGCGTCGGCGGCGGCCTCGGCGCTGCGCCAGGCGGCCTGCTCACGCTGCACCGCCTGCTGGTATGCCTCCCACCGGTACGCCCGGGAGGCCTGGCTCAGCACCGACTCCTGCTGGACCGGGTGCAGGCGCGGGTTCCAGCCGCGGTGCGCGTAGACGTCGTTGAGCTGGGCGATGGACAGGTCGTGGGTGCGGCACAGCCGGGTGGCGGCGCGGTGCAGGTAACGCTGCCGGTCCGCGTTCTCCCCCAGCTTGCGGCGGCGGCTCATCAGCGGATAGGCGGTCGCCGCGGCCATCTTGCGGGCGACCAGTTCGGCCTGCTCGTACTCCGTCCAGGCGGTCTCGACCGCCTCCTGGGCGGCGAGCCACTCGGCGCGCCGTCGGCCGGCGGCCTCGGCCGCCTGGGCGGCCGCGGTCTCCAGCTCGGCCGCGTAGTGGTTCTCCTCCGCCTCGGGCGGGGCCGGCGCGAGGCCGCGGGGCACCTTCGCGGTGGCGACCGCGACGGCCAGAACGAGCAGGATGATCAACCAGATCGCGGCTGCCTGCGGCACCGCGCTGACGAAGGTCTGCAAAGCGGAATCCATGGAACACCCCCAGTGATGGATCTACGGCCGGCGACGGAACCGGACGGGCCACGACGGCCCGCCTGGTCAGCGGACCGGGGGTGCGCGTGGGCCGGCGCTCTGTGGGGTCTCGCCGGCCGGCAGGTGGCGCGGCGTCGCGACGGTCGCGGCGACCGGAACGGCCGGGACCGGCGGCTGCGGCTCGGTGCGGGCCCGGGTCCGGACGGGCTGCTCAGCGGGGGTCTCGGCAGCGTCCGGAGCGGGGGTCTCGGCGATGACCGAGACGGTGACCGATGTGACAGCGGGGGCGTCGACGGCGGCGGGCGCCGGCGCGGGGCCGGGCAGGCGCAGCGTCACGGCAAGCGCCAGTAACGCCAGGCTGGTGAGGAACCGCACAACCGCGATCACGGATATCAACCTACTAGTGACCGGGTGAACGCGCACCGCTCGTTCTCGTCACGCCCACCCGAGAGATGTCGTCGGCGGTCACCCGGACGAGGGACCATGTGGGCATGGACCTACAGGTGGTGGAGCAGGTGGCGCGGCTGGACGGGTGGATCGCCGAGGGCGGCGTGGTCATCCTCAGTGGCGCGGGTCTCTCGACCGACTCCGGGATCCCCGACTACCGGGGTCCCTCCGGCTCCGCCCGCCGCAGCACCCCGATGACGTACCAGACCTTCACCTCCGACCCGATCGCCCGCCGCCGGTACTGGGCGCGCAGCCATCTGGGCTGGCGGACGATCGGTGACGCCCGGCCCAACGACGGGCACCGGGCGGTGGCCCGGTGGCAGCGGCAGGGCCTGCTCACCGGGTTGATCACGCAGAACGTGGACGGGCTGCACCAGGCGGGCGGCGCCGGCGACGTGGTGGAGCTGCACGGCAACCTGGCCCGGATCGTCTGCCTGGACTGCGGCGAGCTGACCGCCCGGGCCGAGCTGGAGCACCGGCTGACCGAGGCGAACCCGGGCTTCAGCGCGGTGGCCGCGTCGATCAACCCGGACGGCGACGTGGAGCTGGACGACGCCGAGCTGGACGGGTTCACCGTGGTGCCCTGCCGGTCCTGCGACGGGACACTGAAACCGGACGTGGTGTATTTCGGCGAGACCGTGCCGGCCGACCGGGTGGCGACCGCGTTCTCCCTGGTGGAGGCGGCTCGTACGCTGCTGGTCCTGGGGTCGTCGCTGACCGTCATGTCGGGCCGGCGGTTCGTGCTGCGCGCGGTCCGCGAGGGGATCCGGGTGGCGATCGTGAACCGGGGCGTGACCCGCGGTGAGCCCTATGCCGATCTGGTGATCGATGCCCCGCTCGGTGTGGTTTTACCCAATCTGGCCGGGACCGGCGACGCCATGGTTACCGTCTCGAAATCTAATTAGATCTCTGGGCACATTGACGTGACCGCCCTCACTGAGGTTGACTGCCGAAACCGGTACCGAAACCGGTTCCGAAACGCCGACGCAACCGCGTAGTCACACCCCGGAGGAGCTGTGCCGATCACCATCGCCGATGTGGCGGCCCGGGCCAAGGTCAGTAAGACCACCGTGTCCCGGGTGCTGAACGGCAAGGGCGAACTCGACGAGACCACGGCCGCCCGGGTCCGGGCGGTCATCGACGAGCTCGGCTACGTGCCGAGCGCCCGGGCGGTCAACCTGGCCCGTGGGCGCACCCGGGTGGTCGGCATGCTGGTCCCCTCACTGACCTGGCCCTGGATGGGCGAGGTGGTGCAGGGGGCGGTGGACGTGCTGGAGGCCGAGGAGTACGGGCTGCTGCTGTTCACCTGCAACCGCGGTGCCGACTCGATGCGCCAGTTCAGCGCTCAGGTCGCCGCGAAGTCCTTCGACGGGCTCCTGGCCATCGAGCCGGAGGGCACCTTCGACTACATCGCCAACCTGCACGCCCGCGGCCTGCCGATGGTGCTGATCGACGACCGGGATCAGGTGGACGGCCAGATCCCGAGCGTGGGCACCACCAACCACACCGGTGCCGCCGCGGCGGCCCGCCACCTGCTGGAGATCGGGCGCCACAAGCCGCTCGTGATCACCGGGCCGTCCCGCTTCGGCTGCACCCAGCAGCGCACGGACGGCTTCACCTCGGTCTTCGCCGAGGCCGGGCATCCGGTTCCTGAGGAACGCCGGATGCTGGGCGACTTCACCTTCGCCGCCGGCGTGGACAACGTCCGGCGGGCGATCGAGTCGGGCATCGAGTTCGACGCCGTCTTCTGCCACAACGACATCTCCGCCACCGGCGCCATGCAGGCGATCCTCGACTCGGGCCGCCGCATCCCGGAGGACGTCGCGGTCGTCGGCTTCGACGACATACCGCTCGCGGCGCACACCCAGCCGCCGCTGACCACGGTCCACCAGCCCATGCGGGAGATGGGCGAGGCAGCGGCCCGGACGCTGCTCGCCTCCTTCGAGGGCACCCCGCTGCCGAGCCGGCCGACGATCATCCCGGCCACGTTCACCGTCCGCGCCTCGACCGCCTCCTGACCCACATCTGAACCTGCCGGCCGCCGTCGCGGCCGGCCCCTCAGCGACACCTGGTGACCGGCCCCGGCCGGCCGCACGGTACCGCACGCCCTTCGGGCACCCCTCTCACCCGAAATACCGCGTTTGACCCCGAGGAGTATTTGCGATGCAGAGAAGGAAACTGTTCGCGGTGGCCCTGGCAGGCGTGCTCGCCACGGGCGGTCTCGCCGCGTGCGGTGACTCGCCGAACGCGAACAACAAGAACGCCAACAGCGGCAAGACGGCCGACTTCCTGTCGATCGGCATGCCGAACGGCACGGTCACCGAGAGCAACAACCCGTTCGTCAACACCGCGGCCGGCACGTCGCTCGGCTACCGCTGGATGATCTTCGAGCCGCTCGGCCAGTGGAACAACACCAAGCCGTCCGACCCGCTGACCCCGTGGCTGGCCAGCGAGATCAAGTGGTCCGCCGACTACAAGACCGTGGACCTGGTCATCCGGGACAACGCGACCTGGTCCGACGGCCAGAAGCTGACCGCCGAGGACGTGGTGTTCACCCACACCATGCTCAAGGACAACGCGGCGCTCAACAGCTACGCCATTCCGTACGACCAGATCACCGCCGACGGCAACAAGGTCAAGATGACCTTCAAGACGTCGCAGTTCACCACGCACCACAAGGTCATCGGACAGACCCCGATCGTGCCGAAGCACATCTGGTCGAAGATCTCCGACCCGGCCACCGACCCGATCAAGGAGCCGGTCGGCAGTGGGCCGTACACCTTGAAGTCGTGGAGCCAGCAGGCGATCACGCTCGCCGTGCGAGAGAGCGGTTACTGGCAGGACCCGCCGAAGGTCAAGGAGCTGCGCTACACCTCCTACGCCGACAACAACGCGCAGGCCACCGCCCTGGCCAACGGCCAGTCGGAGTGGAGCTTCGTCTTCATCCCGAACTACCAGCAGACCTTCGTCGCCAAGGACCCGGAGCACTACAAGGTCTGGGCGCCGGGCGTGCTGGGCATCCACGGCCTCTACATCAACACCACGAAGAAGCCGTTCGACGACCCGGCCCTGCGCCGCGCCATGAACATGGTCATCAACCGCAACGACATCTTCGTGCAGGCCGAGGCCAGCTACTTCCACCCGGAGATCAAGAGCGTCACCGGCCTGCCGGAAGGCGCGGGTGACGCCTACATCGCCGAGGAGTACAAGGGCAAGACCTTCACGGTCGATGTCGAGGGCGCCAAGAAGCTGCTCGCCGACTCCGGCTACAAGCTGGAGGGCACCACGCTGAAGGACAAGTCCGGCAAGCCGGTCACCATCAAGCTCAGCGACCCGGCGCCGTGGTCGGACTACCAGACCACGCTCGAGATCATCAAGAGCAACCTGGCCGAGATCGGCATCGCCGCGACCGTGGAGAAGCCGAACCAGAACGTCTGGGACGCGAACATCCAGAAGGGTGACTTCGAGGCCAGCGTGCGGTGGACCAACGGCGGCTCGACGCCGTTCGACATCTACCAGACGGTCATGGACGGCGACCTGATGAAGCCGATCGGCACCGCCGCCCAGCAGGGCAACTTCGGCCGGTTCAAGAGCCCGGAGGCCACCGCGGCGCTGAAGGCGTACTCGAACGCCACCGACGAGACCGCGCGTAAGACCGCGCTCGCCACGCTCCAGAAGATCTTCGTGGAGCAGGCCCCGATGCTGCCGATCGGCTCGGACAACGTCGGTGGCGCGTACAGCACCAAGAACTGGGTCGGCTGGCCCTCGGACCAGGACTCCTACGCGCCGATGCAGCCCACCCAGGCTGCCGCGCTCCAGGTCGTCCTGAAGCTGCAGCCCGCCAACTCCTGATCGCCTCGCGGGCGCCCCGGGCAACCGGGGCGCCCGCCCTCCGCCTGTACGAAGGAACCCGGCATGACGTCGATCCCGGACGCCAAGGCGCCGGCCGACGAGGTGGTGCTCGAGGCGATCGGCCTGACCAAGCACTTCCCCGTCCGCCGCCGGCTGCGCGACCTGTTCTCCAAGAGGCACGACGCGGTTCACGCCGTCGATGACGTGAACCTCACCCTCCGCCGCGGTCAGGTGGTGGCCCTGGTCGGCGAGTCCGGCTCGGGGAAGTCCACAGTGGCCCGGCTGCTCGCCCAGCTGTATCCCCGTACCGGCGGCGACATCCGGCTGCACGGCGAGTCGACGAAGGTCAAGTCGGGCTCGGCGTTCCGCCGCTACTGCGCCCGGGTTCAGATGATCTTCCAGGACCCGTTCGCCTCGCTGAACCCGGTGCACACCATCCGGTACCACCTGAGCCGGTCCCTGAAGATCCACGGCCACGCCGGGAAGACCGACGCCGACCTGGAGCAGGCGCTGCACGCGCTGCTCGAACGGGTCGCGCTCACCCCGCCGGAGCGTTACCTCGACAAGTTCCCGCACGAGCTCTCCGGCGGCCAGCGGCAGCGCGTGGCGATCGCCCGGGCCCTCGGTGCGGAGCCGGAGGCGCTGCTCGCCGACGAGCCGGTCTCGATGCTCGACGTCTCCATCCGGCTCGGCGTCCTCAACCTGCTGCGCGACCTCAAGGAACGCCTCAACCTGGCGATCCTCTACATCACCCACGACATCGCGTCGGCCCGGTACTTCGCCGACCAGACGATGGTGATGTACGCGGGCCGGATGGTCGAGGGCGGCGACAGCGAGACGGTCACCCAGTCGCCGGCTCACCCGTACACCCGCTTGCTGATCGACTCGGCGCCGGACCCGGACCGGCTCACCGGCGCGTCCGATGCCGAAGGCGAGGACCGCGGCAACGGTGAGCCGCCCAGCCTGATCCACCCGCCCACCGGCTGCCGGTTCCACCCGCGCTGCCCGATGGCGATGCCGCGGTGCACGACCGACCTGCCGGTCCGCCTCGAGATCGGCGACGCGCCCGGCCACTGGGCCGCGTGCTGGCTCTATGACGAAGCCACCGTCGCCGCCCAGAAGCCCGGCTCGGCCGCGGAGGTGTCGCAGTGAAGTACTTCCTGCAGCGGATCGCCTTCTACGTGTTCACCGCGTGGGCCGCGATCACCCTCAACTTCTTCATCCCCCGGATGGTGCCGGGCGACCCGGTGCAGGCGCTCGTCACCAAGTTCCAGGGCCAGCTCAGCAGCCAGGCGATCGACTCCCTCTACGTCCTGTTCGGCCTGGACCGGGACGCCAGCATGTGGGAGGAGTACGTCAGCTACTGGAAGCAGCTGCTCTCCGGTGACCTGGGCCTGTCGTTCACGTTCTTCCCGACGCCGGTCTCCGAGATCATCAGCAACAGCCTCCCCTGGACGCTGCTACTGGTCGGCATCACCACGATCGTCAGCTTCTTCCTCGGCACCGGCCTGGGCGTCCTGGCCGGCTGGCGGCGGGGCTCGTGGACCGACGGGCTGCTGCCGGTGACCACGTTCCTCTCCTCGGTCCCCTACTTCTGGCTCGGCATCATCGCGATCTACCTGCTCACCGGCCCGGACAGCTTCTTCCCGTCGTCGGGTGGGTTCGACAGCGGCCTGGTGCCCGCCTGGGACCAGTACTTCATCCCGAGCGCGATCCAGCACAGCCTGCTGCCCGCCCTGACGATTCTGATCTCGTCGGTCAGCGGCTGGATCCTCAGCATGCGGAACATGATGGTGACCGTCGCCTCCGAGGACTACATCACCGTCGCGCATGCCAAGGGACTGTCCGACCGCCGGGTCGCGCTGAGCTACGCGGCGCGCAACGCGCTGCTGCCGAACGTCTCGGGCTTCGCGCTGTCGCTCGGCTTCATCGTCGGTGGCACCCTGCTCGTGGAGATCGTCTTCTCCTATCCGGGCGTCGGCTTCGCACTCTTCCAGGCGCTGGGCGCCCAGGACTACCCGCTCATGCAGGGCGTCTTCCTCATCATCACCATCTCGGTGCTGGTAGCGAACCTGCTGGCGGACATCGCCTATCTGCTCCTCGACCCGCGCACCCGCAAGGAGGGCTGACACAGTGATGACCGCCTGCACCGAGCGGCACCCAGCTGAACCGAACTTCGACCTCGCACGCGAGGGCCAGAAGGGCATCACGGAGGTGGCACAGTGACGATTCCCACCTCCAGCATCGAGCAGGTCATCCCGGAACAGGGCGCGATGGCGCAGCCGGAGACCGGCAAGCCGACCAAGGCCAAACGGCAGCGCTTCCGGTTCATCGCCAACAAGAAGGCGGCCACCGGCCTGGTCATCCTCGGCATCTACCTGCTCTTCGCGGTCATCGGCCCGTGGATCGCGCCGTACGACCCGGGTGCCCGCGGCAACGACCTGGTGCAGCCGCCCTCCTCCGAGCACTGGATGGGCACCACCCACCTGGGCCAGGACGTGTTCAGCCAGCTGCTGGCCGGCACCCGCAGCGTCATCTTCGTCGGCTTCTTCGCCGGCATCGTGGCCACCGTGCTCTCGGTCATCATCGGCGTGACGGCCGGCTACGTCGGCGGCAAGACCGACGAGGTCCTCTCCGCGCTCTCCAACGTCTTCCTGGTGATCCCCGCACTGCCGCTGATCATCATCATCACGTCCACTCTGGAGAGCGCCGAGGACTGGCTCATCGCCCTGGTCATCGGCCTCACCTCGTGGTCGTGGAACGCCCGAGTGCTGCGCGCGCAGACCCTGTCGCTGCGCCGGCGCGACTTCGTCGAGGCGGCCCGGGCCAGCGGTGAGCGCACCTGGCGGGTGATCGGCTTCGAGCTGCTGCCGAACCTGACCGCGGTGATCGCCTCCGGGTTCGTCGGCACGGTCATCTTCGCGGTGCTCTCCGAGATCACCCTGGCCTTCATCGGCGTCACCTCGGCCAACACCTGGAACTGGGGCACCATCCTGTTCTGGGCGCAGGGCCAGCAGGCGCTCGCCCAGAACGCCTGGTGGTGGTTCGTGCCCGCCGGTCTGGCCATCGCGATCCTCGGCACCGCGCTCTCCCTGATCAACTTCGGGATCGACGAGTTCGTCAGCCCGCGCCTGCGCAGCGCCGGCAAGACCAAGGTGAAGACGACCACCGGGCAGACCGTCCGGATGCGCATCGGCTTCACCCCGGTGCTCAGCAACTCGCCCGAACCGCACACCCACGCCCGGCCGACACCGGTGTTGAAACAGGAGGTCGCGCAATGAGCGAGCTTGCGAACGAATCATTCGGCTCAGTTCCGGACTCATGTCGGCGCCGGAGCGCAGCGGAGGTGACGGCATGAGCGAGCTTGCGAGCGAATCATTCGGCTCAGGTCCGGACTCATGTCGGCGCCGGAGCGCAGCGGAGGTGACGGCATGAGCGAGCCAGTGATCGAGATCCGCAACCTGAACGTCGGCTACGGGCTGGGCGACCAAGGGGTACGCGCGGTCCGCGACGTCAACCTGACCCTGCACCGCGGCGAGGTGCTGGGCCTGGCCGGCGAGAGCGGCTCCGGCAAGTCCACCCTGGCGTACGGGATGACCCGCCTCCTCCCCCCGCCCGGGGTGATCACCGGCGGACAGGTCATCTACCACCCTCCGTCCGGGGAGCCGTACGACGTCCTGGGCCTGACCGACCGACAGCTCCGGCAGTTCCGGTGGAACGAGACGGCGATCGTGTTCCAGGGCGCGATGAACTCGCTGAACCCGGTGCACAAGATCTCCACCCAGCTGACCGACGTGCTCAAGGCGCACGACCCGAAGATGAGCGAGCACAGCCGCAACGCCCGCGCCCGGGAGATGCTGAAACTGGTCGGGATCGCGCCGGACCGGATGGACGCCTACCCGCACCAGCTCTCCGGCGGCATGCGGCAGCGCGTGATGATCGGCATGGCGCTGATCCTGCAACCGCAGGTGGTCATCATGGACGAGCCGACCACCGCGCTCGACGTGGTGATGCAGCGGCAGATCCTGGGCCAGCTCATCGAGTTGCGGGAGCGGCTCGGCTTCTCGGTCATCTTCATCACGCACGACCTGTCGCTGCTGGTCGAGTTCTCGAACCGGATCGCGATCATGTACGGCGGCCGGATCGTCGAGGAGGCGCCGGCGTCGTCGATCTACCGGGACGCGCTGCACCCGTACTCGGCGGGTCTGCTCGGATCGTTCCCGGCGCTGCGCGGACCGCGCCGCGAGCTGACCGGCATCCCCGGCTCCCCGCCGGACCTGAAGGGCATGCCGAGCGGCTGCTCGTTCCACCCGCGCTGCCCCAAGGCGTTCGACCCGTGCGCCGGCAACATCCCGGTGCTCGGCCACCCGGACGCCGCGGACGGTGCGACGCGAACCGTGGCGTGCTGGCTGCACCCGACCGCGCAACCGGTCGGCTGATTTCCTAGGCCGAGGGCCGGTCCCCTGCCGTCGGGACCGGCCCTCACTATGTTCGGGAGAGTTCGTTGTCATTCACATGGGGCGTGGCCACCTCGGCGTACCAGATCGAGGGCGCGGCCGCGGAGGACGGGCGGACACCGTCCATCTGGGACACGTTCAGCCGCGACGTGGTCGGCGAGACCGGTGACGTCGCCTGCGACCACTATCACCGGATGCCCGACGACGTTCAGCTGATCAAGAGTCTGGGCGTGAACGCGTACCGGTTCTCGGTGTCCTGGACCCGGGTGCAGCCGGGTGGCCGCGGCCCGGCCAACCGGGCCGGCCTGGACTTCTACGACCGGCTCGTCGACGAGCTGCTGGCCGCCGGGATCGACCCGTGGGTGACGCTCTACCACTGGGACCTGCCGCAGGAGCTGGAGGACGCCGGCGGCTGGCCGCACCGGGACACCGCGTACCGGTTCGCTGACTTCTCCGCGCTGGTCATCGACCGGTTGCAGGACCGGGTGCGCAACTGGGGCACGGTGAACGAGCCGTGGTGCGTGGCCTACCTCGGCTACGAGCACGGCGTGCACGCCCCGGGCCGGCGCGACTTCGGGGCCGCCGTCGCCGCCACCCACCACCTGCTGCTCGGCCACGGCCTGGTGGCCCGGCAGCTGCGGTCGCCGTCGAACACGGTGGGCATCGCGCTCAACATCGGCACGGCCACGCCCGCCTCGGACGATCCGATCGACGTGGCGGCGGCCTGGCGCGCGGACGGCAACGTCGCGCGGATCTTCCTGGACCCGCTGCGGCACGGCCGCTATCCCGCGGACGTGGTCGAGGACCTCGCCGCCCGCGGCCACGCGCTGCCGGTACGCGACGGCGACATGGAGATCATCTCTACGCCGATCGACCTGCTCGGCGTGAACTTCTACTTCGGACAGGACTTCGCCGGCACCGACCTCGACGGCAACACCGTCGACGCGCTCGGCCGGCCGGTGATCCGGGAGATCAAGCCGGACGCGCCGGTCACCGACCTGGGCTGGCCGATCACCCCGGACCGGTTCACCACGCTGCTGCTGCGGCTGCACCGCGACTACGGGTATCCGCTCGTGGTCACCGAGAACGGCGCGGTCTTCGAGGACCACCCGGATCCGACCGGCTTCGTCGCCGACGAGCAGCGGACCGCGTACCTCAAGGAGCACATCGACGCAGCCTTCGCCGCCCGCGCCCAGGGCGCGGACGTGCGCGGCTATTTCGCCTGGTCCCTCATGGACAACTTCGAGTGGGCCGAGGGCTACGCGAAACGGTTCGGCCTGGTGCGCGTCGACTACGAGACCCAGACGCGTACGCCCAAACAGAGCGCGCTGTGGTTCCGGGATCGCATACTCTCCACCCCGTGACGGACTACCTCGAGGTGAACCGGGCCAACTGGGACGAGCGGGCAGCCGCGCACGCGGCGTCGCCCGGCTATCCCGTGCGGGAACTGATCGCCGACCCGGCGCACCTCAGTTCCGTGGTCCGGTTCGACCTGCCGCGGCTCGGTGACATCGCCGGGCTGCGCGGGGTTCACCTGCAGTGCCACATCGGCACCGACACGATCTCGCTGTCCCGGCTCGGCGCCACGATGACCGGCCTGGACTTCTCCGGCGCCTCGCTGGAGCAGGCTCGCGACATCGCGGCCCGGGCCGGCGCCGACATCCCGTTCGTGCAGAGCGACGTCTACGCGGCGCGCGACGTCCTGGACGGCGAGTTCGACCTGGTCTACACCGGGATCGGGGCGCTCGGCTGGCTGCCGGACATCAAGCGGTGGGCACGGACCGTGGCGTCACTGCTGGCACCGGGCGGACGGCTGTTCATCCGCGAGGGGCACCCGATGCTGTGGACGCTCGACAACGACCTGACCCTGTCCGAGCCGTACTTCGAACAGCCCCAGCCGCAGATCTACGACGAGGCCGGCACCTATGTGCCGACCGAGCACGAGTTCCAGCACAACGTCACGCACGAGTGGAACCACGGGCTCGGCGAGATCGTCACCGCGGTGCTGGAGGCCGGGCTCGTCCTGACCGGTCTGGAGGAGCATCAGTCGGTGCCGTGGGACGCGCTGCCGGGCCGGATGCGGCCGATCGAGGGCGGTGAGTACCAGCTGATCGACAGGCCGGAACGGCTGCCGCACACCTACACCCTCCAGGCGCGCGCTGTTTAGAGATCAGCCGCTGCGGGGTATCTGCCGCGCATCCCCCGGCAGAGGAGGTCCCCGATGCGTATCGGTGCCGTCATAGTCGTCATCTGGCTCGTACTCGGCGTCGTCGCCGCTTTCGAACGCGGTTACTTCAAGGACGACGGCGACGCGAGCTGCGCCGAGGCCGGCACGGTCATCGTCACCACGATCGCCGGCCCGCTCAACTGGCTGGGCGTCAACCCGAAGATCACCTGCGACGTCCCCGAACCCAGCAAGTAACTCAGCGCAGGAACGCCCGCTCGTCGACGTGCCAGGTGGGCGTGCCGAAGAAGAGCTCCGGGTGCACCGGGCCGACCGCGATGTTCAGGGTGTCCTGACGGTAACCGGACCGTCCACCCTGGACCAGCGGCCAGGTCACCCGGAAGTTAACCTGCCAGCGCAGCCACTGACCCTGCTCGAGCCAGACGCCTGACGGGCGGCGGTCCCGGGAGGGGGCTCCGCGGGCGGGCAGCAGCTCCACCCGTACCCTCTCGTCGGCCCGGACCAGGCGCAGACCGCAACGGGCCAGGCTCGGCTCGCGCTCCGCCGGGTCGCTGCCCAGCGACTCCACCGGCTCGAAACCGTTACGCTCCGCCATCAACACCTCGTGGACGACGCCGGCCCGCAGGGCCGGCAGGCGGAAACCGACCGGCGCCGCGTTGCGGCGTGCCGCGGCCTTGCCGCCTCGGGAGAGCCTGGTCCACTCGGTGCTCACCCACTGCGCCACGACGTCCACCGCTCCCCCTTCCCGCCGGCGCCATCTTCCCTGTTCCAGCGCGCGAGAGCACGGATTATTCACCTGCTGGACACCTTCGCGGCAACGGCGCGCCGAAACAGTTCCGGGACTTGAGCTGGAGCGCGCTCCAGGTCCTACGGTCGATGACGAAGCGACCGGAACTGGGGGAGGACGACCATGGAAACGCGGAACTTCGGACGGCTCGGCCGGATCAGCGCGCTGACTCTCGGTGGTGGTGGCATCGGCGGCGTGTGGGGCAGCACCGACCGCGCCGAGGCGGTGGCGACCGTCCACGCGGCACTCGACGCGGGCATCACCATGCTGGACCTGGCGCCCAGCTACGGATCCGACTTCGAGTCGGAGCGGGCGGCCGGTGCGGCGCTGCGCGACCGGCCCGGCTCGGACGTGATGATCACGTCGAAGGTGCAGCTGCCGGACGGGAGGTTCGGCGACGTGCCCGGGCAGATCCGTGCCAGCCTGCGCAACAGCCTCGACCTGCTCGGCCGTGAGCACCTCGACCTGTACCTGCTGCACACCCAGCTGCGGCCGCGCGACGGTTCGCCGGCGCCGGACGACATCATCAGCTGGGAGGTCTACCGCGACGAGGTGATCGGCGAGTTCGTGCGGCTGCGGGACGAGGGGCTGATCCGGGCCTGGGGGATCACCGCGGTCGGGCACCCCTCGCCGGTGACGGAGGCGCTGCGGGAGACGCCGCGGCCGGACGCCGCCCAGGTGGTGGTCAACGCGCTGGACCTCAACGGCGACATGTGGGTCTACGGCGACCGGGCCCGGCCGGACAACGACGAGATCCTCCGGGTGGCGAACGCGCACGAGGTCCCGGTGATCGGCATCCGAGCGGTCGCGGCCGGGTCGCTGACCGATGCCCTGGACCGCGCGCTGGACCCGCGCCATCCGGCGGCTGCGGACTTCGTCCGCGCCGAGCCGTTCCGCAAGCTGGCCGCGGAGTTCGGCGAGAGCGCGGCATCGCTGGCCCATCGGTACGCGCTGAGCGTCCCGGGGGTGGCGACGGTCGTGCTCGGCGTCAAGAACCGTGCCGAGCTCGCCGAATGCGTGGCGGCCGAGGCGCGGGGCCCGTTGACTGCTGACGAGCTGCGCGCTGTGGCCGCCCTCCGCTGACACCCCCGGCTGTCACCCAGCGCTGCCTCCGGGCGCCGCAGACGACACTGGCCGTCAGCCGAGTCCCACGGCTGACCGCCAGCGCTGCCTCCGCAGGCCAGAGACGACACTGGCCGCCAGCCGCGGACACAGGCTGACCGCCAGCGCTGCCCCCGCAGGCCGGAGACGACGCTGGGCGTCAGCCGCGGACACCGGCTGACCGCCAGCGCTGCCCCCGCAGGCCAGAAACGACGCTGGGCGTCAGCCGCGGACACCGGCTGACCGCCAGCGCTGCCCCCGCAGGCCGGAGACGACGCTGGGCGTCAGCCGCGGACTTCGGCTGACGGCCGGGGCTGCCTCCGCGGGCGGGGGACGGCGCTGGGGGTCAGCTCACCCAGGGTGGGGTAATGGTGGTGCCGTCGGGCAGGGTGGCCTCGAAGCCCGCGCTGGTGGTCACCCACGCCTCGGCCGGCACCGGCCCGTCGTTGTCGACGCGGAACTCGGCGCCGGCCGGGATCACCAGCACGTCGCACGGCTCGACGACGCTTGCGGCACCGTCCAGAGTGACCGCCAGCCGGCCGGCGAACAGGATCAGCACCTCGTCGCGGGCCACCCGGTGCGGCACGCCGGTCGTGCCGGCGGCGACCTCGATCCGCCAGGTGCACAGCTGTTTGCTGCCGGTGGACGGCGAGGCGTAGGCGTGAAAGACCGTCCCGTGCAACCGGTGCTGCACGGCGTCGGCACTGCGATAGATCGGCATCGCCCCTCCAAAATTCGTCAAGCTGCTTGACCAAATAGTCAAGCAGCTTGACCGATGTGTCAAACTCTTTCCGTGCGCGACGATCTTCAAGACCTTCCGGTGCTCCTGCTGAGCGCGGCACGCGCGCTGGTCGACGGCATAGACGCCGGGGTACGGGCCCGCGGCTTCACCGATCTACGGCCGGCCCATGGGTTCGCGTTCGTCCGCCTCTCCGGCACGGGTGCCACCATCAGCGAACTGGCCGAGCATCTGGAGATCACCAAGCAGGCCGCCAGCCAGATGGCCGAGGAACTCGTGCGCAAGGGCTACGTGGAGCGACTGCCCCACCCGGCCGATGCCCGTGCGCGCCTGCTGGTCCTGACGGCCCGGGGCATCGCCTGCACCCGAGCGGCCGACGAGGCCGCCGACGAGACCCTGCGGCCGTGGGCGCAGACCCTCTCCCCCGCCCAGGTGGCAGCGCTCCGCACGGCGCTGTCCCGCCTCGCCACCCCCGGCCGCATCCGACCCACCTGGTAGCCCACCGGCGGCACCCGACGTCCGGCGTACCGAAAGGGAAGGCCGCAACGAAAGGAAGGCCGCGGTGAAAAGGAGGGCCGCGGCGATGAGGAGGCCGCAGCGAAAAAGTAGAGCCGCAGCGGGAGAGGCCCGCGGCGATGAGAAGGCCGCAGCGAAAATGGAGGGCCGCCGCGGTGAGGAGGCCGCATCGAAGATGCGGGATGACGGCGGTAATGCCGGGCCCGCGGCCGGACACCTTCCTGATCGGAGCCGTCTACGACAGGAGGGCGATGTGGCGGGCAGTTCGCCGCAGGAGGAAGAGTTCAATCGGCTGTGGCGTGAGCACGCGGCCGCGGTGCTGCGGTACGCCCGGCGCCGGGTGACCGAGGAGCAGGCCGACGAGGTGGTCGCCGAGACGTTCGTGGTCGCCTGGCGACGGCAGGTGGAGGTTCCGGCGGCGGCACTGCCGTGGCTGCTCGGCGTGGCCCGGCGGGTCAGCGCCAACCTGCGCCGATCGGATCGGCGCCGGGACGCGCTGCACGAGCGGCTAGTTGAGGGGACCCGCCCGCAGGATCTGGTCGCTCCGGCCGCCGGCGAGAGCGGCGGGGTGACCCGGGCGCTGGACCGGCTGCCGGGGCGAGCCGGCGGGTGGGCGTACGCCGGCGTGGCCGCGGACGGGCTGGTCCGGGGCCGGGTGTCGGTGGTCGGGCCGGCTCGCGGCATCGCCACCGACCCGGGCATCAGCCCGGATCCGGGCACCGTCGACGGCCGCACGGCGCAGCTGTTCACCGGGCTGCAGCCGAACACGTACTCGTGGCTGTGGTCCGACGACGACGGCCGGCAGTGCTACGCCACGGTGACCGGATACCCCCTGGACCGGGCGCGCGCGGCGATGGCGGCGGTCGGCACCGACGGCGACGAGGTCACCTGGCGCGCCGGGGCCGCGCCCGGCCTGCGGGTGCTGCACCGGCGAACCGGCGCGCCCTACCCGCAGGTGACCAGGTCGGAGAGCTGGCTGCTCCTGCTCACCGACGGCGAGCGGGACCGGAACATCGCGGTCGACACCGGCCGGAGCCGGCCGCTGGACTCCGGGCCGCCGTCGGCATGCGGATCGAGTCGCAGGCCGGGCGGACGCTGCTGCTCAGCGGCGTCGGCGAGCCGTGGCCGGAGGATCAGGACCGGCTCCACTACGAACCGCTGCCGGGGGCGTAGGCGCAGACCGACACCTTCGGGGATGACGACGAGGTGCGCGAACTCCTCGCCGGCCTGCGCCAGATCCCCGCGGACGATCCGCGCCTCGACCGCTACGCCGAATAGCCACTGAGAGACTCGACCGCCGCCTGCTCGGCGGTGAGGGCCGCCTCGACCCGGTCCGCGAGATCACGCAGCAACCCCCCCGGGTCGCCGGGCCCGGTCAACTCGGCCGGGCTCGGCGCGGGCGGCACCGGCGCGCCGGTGAGCTGGGCGAAGAGCCGCCGCTCCAGGATCTCGCCGGCCGGGCGGCAGTTGTCCAGTGCCGTCGCGGCGACCGCGGACCAGTGCTCACCGGCGGCGCGGAAGAGATCGGCGGCCCGGCCGATCCCCGGCTCGGCCAGCACTCCGGCGGCCTCGTCGAGGAAGGCGGCGTAGAGCGGGCGGGTGCCGGCCGGCGCCGTGTACCGCAACTCCAGGCACTCGTAGAGGCGCAGCAGCGCGAAGGCGAGCGCGCCCGGCTCGGCGAACCGGCGTGCCCAGCCGCGTTTCGTCCGCTCGTCCCGCAGGTCGGCGAGCAGCCGCGCCATCCCGGAGAAACCCATGTTCGCGTCGAAGGCGTTGCCGAGCACCGGGCCGGTCAGGTGCGCCACGGTGGTGCCGATCGCGGAGCGCATCGCGGCCGGAAGGTCGACCGGGCCGGCCGGCGGGGACAGCACCAGCCGCTCGTGCCGGCCCTTGCGGTGCGCCGACCAGGCCGCGGCGAAGACGTCGGCCGCGACCACGTGCGGGGCGCCGGCCAGGTCCTCGACCAGGTATTCGTCGCCGTCACGGCCGGCCACCACCACCCGGTACGGGTCGGAGTCGAGCGCGCCGGCCGGCTGGTGCCAGGGCAGGCCGCCGCGGCCCACCGTGCAGAGCACCGGGCGGCCCGCCCCGATCAGGGCGTCGAGATCCCGGCGGGCGGGCGCGGCCGCGGTGTTGTGCCGGATCTCGTAGCCGATGCCGAGCCGGTCCAGCGCCGCCGGGGCCCACGGCTCGGGGTGGTGCTGGGCGACGATCGTGAGGATCGGCGGCAGCCCGGTGTAGGCGAAAACGGCGTACAGGAAACCGACGCCGCCGGCGAGCCCGCACAGGGTCGTCTCCGAGTAGCGCGAGCCGGCCTGCCGGAGCAGATGCGCCAGCAGCGTGCTCTCGTGGTGGTCACCGCCGCCGAACGTGTCGTAGCCCGGCACCAGGCCGGGCCGGGCCGCCCTGGCGAGCACGGTGCGGCGCGCGGTCGTGTAGGACTCCCCGGTCCGCGCGGCGCGCTCACGGACGAGTCGCTTGAGGTCGCGATGGGTGGTCATGGTCGTCTGCCCTGCCGGCGGTCGTCACCGCGCGCCCGCCCACACCGGCGACGCGGCCACCGCCTGGATCGGGAACGCCCGGCATGACCAGTGCCCCGCGACGGCATGGAGACCACCTTCGCCCCGCGACGCCGGCGGGTGTGGGCCGCCGGTCAGGGGTAGGGCGAACGGGACCGCCCGCCCAGCATCCTAACCACTGCGGCCCGGTCAGTCCCGCTCGATCAGGTGACCGATCAGCTGCGGGCCCATGATGACCGCGTTGCCCGAGCCGTCCCGGCGGGCGTCCGGTTCCGGCAGCTCGACCGGGTCGCCGGTGTTGCTGGCGCCGACCGGGCGCGGGCCCACCCAGGCGACCGTGAGCCGCGTCTCGCCCTTGAGGAACCGCTGCACCCGCACACCGCCGGTGGCCCGCCCCTTCGCCGGGTACGACGCGAACGGCGACACCTTGACCTGCGTGCCGGTCGACGTGACGACCATCGGCTCACCGTGCACCGGGTCGGACGTGGAGACCGCGTTGAACGAGATCACCTCGGCCCCGGCAGCGAGGTTGACGCCGGCCATGCCACCGCCCTTGAGGCCCTGCGGGCGGACCAGCTTGGCCGGGAAGCGCAGCAGCGACGCGTCGGAGGTGACGAAGACCAGCGACTCGGCGCCGTCGGTGAGCCAGGTCGCCTGCAGGACCTCGTCACCCTCTTTCAGGGTGATCACCTCGAACTCGTCGGAGCGGACCGGCCACTCCGGCGCGCACACCTTCACCACGCCGAACTTGGTGCCGAGCGCGATGCCCGGGGACCCGTCGCCGTTGAGCGGGGCGAGCCCGACGACCTTCTCGCCCTTCTCCAGCGGCACCAGCTCGGAGGCGGACATGCCGCCGCGCAGCGAGACCGTGCCGGACTGCTCGGGCAGCACCGGCAGCGGCAGGACGTCGGTCTTGAACGCCCGGCCCCGGTTGGTGACCAGCAGGATCCGCCCGCGGGCCGTGGAGTGGATGACCGCGCGGACCGCGTCGTGCTTGACCCGGCCGCTGCGCCGGCGCGCCTCGGTCGACTCCTCGCTCTCGGCGGCGGTCCGGGCGATCAGCCCGGTCGCGGAGAGGATCACCTGGCACGGGTCGTCGGCCACCTCGAGCGGACCGGCCGGCACCGAGGCGGCCAGCACCTCCTTGAGGTCGCCGTCGATCAGCGTGGTGTGCCGGGGCCGGCCGAACTCGGCGGCCACCTCGGCCAGCTCGTCGGAGACCACCTGCTTGAGCACGTCCTCGTTCTGCAGGATGCGGTCCAGCTCGGCGATCTCGTTGCGCAGCCGCTCCTGCTCGGTCTCCAGCTCGATCCGGTCGAAGCGGGTGAGCCGGCGCAGCGGGGTGTCCAGGATGTAGGTCGCCTGGATGTCGGAGAGCCCGAACTCGCTCATCAGGCCGGCCTTGGCGGACGCGGCGTCGTCGCTGGCCCGGATCAGCGCGACCACCCGGTCGATGTCGATCAGGGCGATCAGCAGGCCGTCGACCAGGTGCAGCCGGTCGGCCCGCTTGTTGCGCCGGTACGTCGTCCGCCGGGTGACCACCTCGTAGCGGTGCTGGACGAAGACCTCCAGCAGCGCCTTGAGCCCGAGGGTGCGCGGCTGCCCGTCGACCAGCACCAGGTTGTTGATGCCGAACGAGCTCTCCAGCGGGGTGAGCCGGTAGAGGTCGGCGAGCAGCGCCTGCGGGTTAACGCCGACCTTGCACTCGATGACGAGACGGGTGCCGTGCTCGCGGTCGGTGAGGTCCTTGACGTCGGCGATGCCCTGCAGGCGGGCCGCCTGACGCTGGCCGCGCCGCGGACCCGAGGTGATCATCTTGCCCTTCACCTCGTCGGTGATCGCCTCGATGATCTTCTCGGTGCCGACGCCGTACGGCAGCTCGGTGACGGTGATCGCCTGCCGGCCGCGCCCGCCCTCGAGCAGACCGGTCTGGGCCCGGGCCCGCATGCGCACCACGCCACGACCGGTCTCATACGCCCGGCGCACCTCGTCGAGGCCGAGCAGCTGGCCGCCGGTGGGCAGGTCGGGGCCGGGCACGAACCGCATCAGCTCGTCGAGGTCGGCCTCCGGGTTGGTGATCAGGTGCCGGGCGGCCGCGACCACCTCGCCGAGGTTGTGCGGGATCATGTTGGTCGCCATCCCGACCGCGATCCCGGACGTGCCGTTGACCAGCAGGTTCGGGAAGGCCGCCGGCAGCACCTTGGGCTCCAGGTCGGAGCCGTCGTAGGTGGGCTTGAAGTCGACGGTGCCCTCACCCAGCTCACCGACCAGCAGCATCGCCTCGCGCGACATGCGGGCCTCGGTGTATCGAGCGGCGGCCGGGCCGTCGTCGGGCGAGCCGAAGTTGCCGTGCCCGTCGATGAGCGGGGTGTTCAGCGAGAAGTCCTGGGCGAGCCGGACCAGGGCGTCGTAGATCGCGACGTCGCCGTGCGGGTGGTACTTACCCATCACGTCGCCGACCACCCGGGCGGACTTCACATAGGCCCGGTCGGGGCGGTGACCCTGCTCCGACATCGACCAGAGGATCCGCCGGTGCACCGGCTTCAGACCGTCCCGCGCGTCCGGCAGCGCCCGGGAGTGGATCACGGAGTACGCGTACTCCAGGTACGAGTCCTCGACCTCGGTGGTGAGCGGGTTGTCGATGACCCGGGCCCCGGCCTGGTCGAAGGCGGACAGGTCGACGCGGCGGCTCTCGTTCTTGCGGCGTGCCATTGGTAGTGAACCTCTCAGGCGTCGATCGTCTCTTGGTCGATCCGGCCGGCGGCCTCGATCAACCAGTTCTTCCGGGGCTCGACCCGCTCACCCATCAGCAGCTCGAGCGTCGCCTCGGCGCGCTCAGCGTCCTCGATGGTGATCCGCCGGACGGTGCGGGCGGCCGGGTTCATCGTGGTCTCCCACAGCTCGTCGGCGTCCATCTCGCCGAGACCCTTGAACCGGGGCACCGGTTTCTGCACCTGGCGGCCGTCGCGCTCGATGCGGGCGACGGTGCTCTCCATCTCCTGCTGGGTGTAGGTGAAGATGGTCTCCGAGTTGCGGCCCTTGGTGACCACCTTGTGCAGCGGCGGCATGGCGGCGAAGAGCCGGCCGTGCTCGATGACCGGCCGCATGTACTTGGCGAAGAGCGTGATCAGCAGGGTCCGGATGTGCGAGCCGTCGACGTCGGCGTCCGCCATGATCATGACCCGGCCGTAGCGCATGTTGCCGATCTCGAAGGTGCGCCCGGAGCCGGCGCCCAGCACCTGCACGATCGCCGAGCACTCGGCGTTGTCCAGGACCTGCTGGAGGCTGGCTTTCTGCACGTTGAGGATCTTGCCGCGGATCGGCAGCAGCGCCTGGTACTCCGAGGAGCGGGCCATCCGGGCGGTGCCGAGGGCCGAGTCGCCCTCCACGATGAACAGCTCGGAGCGGTCGATGCCGATCGCCCGGCAGTCGACCAGCTTGGCCGGCATCGACGCGCCCTCCAGGGCGGTCTTGCGGCGGGCCGCGTCCTTCTGCTGTTTCTGGGTGAGCCGGACGCGGGCGGCGTCCACCACCTTCTGCAGGACGGTGCGGGCCTCGGCCTTGGTGCGCCGGCCGTCGATCCACTCCTTCAGGTAGGACTCGACGAGGCCCTGCATCACCCGGGTGATGCCGGCGGTGGACAGCTCGTCCTTGGTCTGCGAGGTGAACTGCGGCTCCGGCACCCGCACGTGGATGACCGCGGTCATGCCCTCCAGGAAGTCGTCCAGGACGGGCGGCTCCTCCTTGGGCTTGAGCAGGCCACGGGCGTTGCGGACGGCCTCGGTGAGCGCGCGCACCAGGGCCCGCTCGAAGCCCTTGCGATGGGTGCCGCCGTGCACGTTGCGGATCGTGTTGGTGAAGCACTCGACGGTGCGCTCGTAACCGGTGCCCCAGCGGAACGCGACCTCGATCTGGGCGTGGCGCACCACGTTGGACTGCATGACGCCGTTGGCGTCGGCGGCGTTCTCCTTGTAGGTCCCCTCGCCGGTGACGACCAGGACGCCGGAGACCGGCTTGTCACCCGACGGGGTGAGGAACTCCACCATGTCGGTGAGCCCGTTGGGGTAGTGGAAGGCCTCGGTGGCCGGCTCCTCGGCTCCGGCGTCGAAGAGCGTGTACTGAACGCCGGGGACCAGGAACGCGGTGTTGCGCAGCTTGGTCCGCACGGCGTCGACGTCGAGCCGGGCGCCGGTCTCGAAATAGCGGGCGTCGTACCAGTACCGGATCGAGGTGCCGGAGGGCTCGCCCCGCTTCATCCGGCGGACCACCCGCAGGCCGGGCTCGCGGGTGAACGACGCGTCCGGCCCGGGGCCGTCGAAGACGCCGGGCACGCCGCGCTGGAAGGAGATCTCGTGCACCTTGCCGTCACGCTTGACGGTGACGTCGAAGCGCAGGGAGAGCGCGTTGACCGCGGAGGCGCCGACGCCGTGCAGGCCGCCGGACGTCTTGTAGCCCGAGCCGCCGAACTTGCCGCCGGCGTGCAGGCGGGTGAGCACCAGCTCGACGCCGCTGAGGCCGGACTTGGCGTGCACATCGGTCGGGATGCCCCGGCCGTCGTCGTCGACCTGCACCGAGCCGTCGGCGTGCAGGATCACCGCGATCTTGGTCGC
Organism: Actinoplanes sp. NPDC024001; assembly: GCF_040638955.1. Classification (NCBI taxonomy): domain Bacteria; kingdom Bacillati; phylum Actinomycetota; class Actinomycetes; order Micromonosporales; family Micromonosporaceae; genus Actinoplanes; species Actinoplanes sp. NPDC024001. The sequence continues at coordinate 6,169 of NZ_JBEZZB010000083.1, read as the reverse complement.
GTGCCCGCCGACGCCCTCGTCGGTGCAGTTGTCGATGATCTCGTTGGCCAGGTGGTTGATGCCCCGGCTGTCGGTCGACCCGATGTACATGCCTGGGCGTTTCCGGACAGCGTCCAGCCCTTCCAGGTGCGTGAGGTCGTCAGCCCCGTACAAGGTCTCTGGCTGTGCGGTCACGAGGCGGCACTCCCGATCGGCCATGGGTGGTCAAGACGGCGCGAGCCTACCCGGCGCCTACGACACTTCTGCCCCAGGCGAGCCAGGTCTAGACCACCCTGTAGCCGAAAACGGGATAAAGCGTACGATATCGGGGCGCTACGCCACTGCGGCCAGCGGTGCCGCCTGAGGCTGCAGGGCCCGCCACAGGTCCAGCGGGTAAGACTTGCCCGGCACCGAGACCGGCGGTAACTCCTGGTAGGCGATCAGTTCGTCGGTGACCTCCCGGGTCGCCGAGCAGACCACCACCGTGTCGTGCGGCGCGTACGCCTGCAACCGGGCCGCGGTGCTCACCACGCTGCCGCTGATCATCCCGTAACCGCCGTCGAACGCCGCCAACGTGTCGACGATCACCTCTCCGGTGGCGAGTCCCACCCGGGTCCGGATCGGGAACCTGCCGGCCAGGAGACGCCCCCTCAACGCCTCCTGGACCGACAGGCCCGCCTGCACCGCCGCGGCGGCCGCTTCCGGACCGAAGTCGTCCGCGCCGGCGCCGAACACCGCCATCACCGCGTCCCCGACGTACTTCTCCACGATCCCGCCGCAGTCGCGGACCACACCGGACACCGTCGAGAAGTAGTCCCGTTGCAGCGCACGCACCTCCGCGCAGTCCAGCCGGTCCACCAGAGCGGTGAAGCCGACGATGTCGATGAACAGCACGGTCACGTTCTGGCGCCGCTCCTGATCGGCCATGGTGATGGTGGTCATGTCTCACGCTCCCCCAGATCACTGCGTTGACCGGGAGTACGGTGCCAGCCCGGGACAACGTACGGATCCGCAGAACGACGTATCTCTGACAGCATCGGTGCCCGTCATTTTTGTGACGCAGAACAGTCCGAACCGACGACAACGTGGTAGGCCGATTCGCATTAGGCTGCCGTTCATGGCCAGCCAGGGGGACGAGGGGCCGCTTGTCGGGCGCACCGGCACGCTGGCCGACATCCAGTCCAACCTGCGCGACGTCGGTCCCGGTGGGACAGCCGCGGTCTTCGTGACCGGGGAGAGCGGTGTCGGCAAGAGCCGGTTGCTGCGCGAAACCGCCGACGCCTTGCGCGGGTCGGGCTTCGCCGTGCTGTTCGGCACCTGTTTGGACATCGGCGACGCCTCACCGCTGCACCCGGTGCTGCAGGCGCTGCGCCGGCACGATCCGAGCCTGGCGGCGCCCGGCACCGGGACCGCCGACGACGCCGGCGCCCTGCTCGACCGGGTCTCGCGCGACCTGCGGGCGATCGCCGGTGACCAGCGGCTGCTGCTGGTCCTCGACGACCTGCAGTGGGCCGACCGCAGCACCCGCCAGCTGCTGCTCTACCTGCTCGCCGGCCTCGGTGACGTGCGGGTCTCGGTGCTCGCCGCGATCCGGGCCGAGGCGCTGCACGGCACCCACCCGCTGCGCCGCGTCCTGGCCGAGCTGCGCCGGCTGCGCTCGGTGCGGGTGGTCGACCTGGCCCCGCTCAACCAGGAGCACACCCGCGAGCTGGTCTCCTCGATCGCCGGGGCGAGCGTGGCGACCGAGGACGCCGACCGGGTCTACAAGCGCAGCGGCGGCAACCCGTTCGTCGCCGAGGAGCTGGCCCGTGACCTGCGCGACGGCCGGGTGGAGCTGTCCGACACGCTGCGCGAGATCTTCCTGTCCCGGGTGGACGAGCTGCCGGCCAACGCGCACGCCGTGGTGCACGCGCTGGCCGCCGGGGTGGAGCCGGTGGACCACGCGGTGCTCTCGCGGGTCGTGCCACTGCCCGAGGACCAGCTGATCGAGGCGATCCGGGCCGCGGTCGCGCACCGGTTCGTGGCCAGCGACGGCGACGGTTACCGGCTGCGGCACCGGCTGGTGGCCGAGGTCCTGGAGCAGGAGGTGCTGCCCGCCGAGGCGGCCGCCCTGCACCGGCGTTACGCGGAGGCGCTGGAGGCGGCCGGCGGCGAACCCGACCACGCCCGCCTGGCCTTCCACTGGCAGCGGGCCGGGGTGCTCTCCCGGGCGCTGCCGCCGGTGATCGCCGCCGCCCGCGCCGCCGAGGGGCTGTACGGCTTCGCCGAGGCGCACCGCTACTGGACCATCGCGCTGCAGATCACCACCGAGGACGACAAGGAGCGCACCGAGCTGCTCGGGCACGCCGCCGAGTCGGCCCACCAGTGCGGCGAGCACCTGCTGGCGCTGGCCCGGCTGGAGGAGCTGGCCGGCCGCCCGGACGCGCCCGGCCAGTGCGACCTGCACCTGCGCCGGGCCCGTTACCTGGCCGCCGCCGGCCGCTCCGCACCCGCCGAGACGGAGTACGAGCGGGCGCTGCAGGCTGCCGACTGCTCCCCCGCGCAGCGGGCGACGGCCGCCGCCTGCCTCGCCGAGCTGCTGCTGCACCTGTGCCGGTACGCCGACGCCAACCAGCGGGCCCGCGAGGCCCTGGAGCTGGCGGCGGTGGACGGCTCCACCGCCGACCTGGTGCGGGCCAGTGCCGCCCTCGGGTTCAGCTCGGCTTTCCGGGAGGACCCGGACGCCGGCCTGGCCGTCATCCGGCACGCCGTGGAGATCGCCGAGCGCTCCGGCCACCCGGACGACCTGGGCGTGGCCTATCTGCACCTGGCCGAGCTGCTCACCGGCCCGCTGAACAGCATCGAGGAGGGCGTGCTGGTGGCCCGCCGCGGCGCGGACCGGCTGGCCAAGCTGGGCGTCGGCCGGACCTACCAGACGCGGCTGCTCGCCATCGCCGCCAACGGCCTGTTCCGGGTCGGCCAGTGGGCGGAGGCCGACGCGGTGCTGGACACCGCGATGCGGCACCGCCCGTCCGGCGCCGACGCGGTGGAGCTGCTGCTCGCGCGGTGCCGGCTGCTGGTCGGCTTCGGCGAGCTGGAGAGCGCGAGCCGTGACCTCGACGCCGCCTCGACGCTGCTGGCCGGCGGCGGCGCCAAGCACGTGCTCCCGATGCTGACCCTGCGCTCCGGCCTGGCCATGTGGAAAGGCGAGCACGCCGAGGCGCGGGCGGCGGTGCAGCGCGGGCTCACCGAGACCCGCTCCGACGACATGGTGCTGCTCGGCGTGCTGGCCTGGCACGGCCTGCGCGCCGAGGCGGAGGCGCACGCCGCCGGCAAGCCGGTCGATCCGGGTGCGCTGCGCCGGCTGAAGACGGTCCGGGACCGGCTGGCCGACGGGGTGAACAACGCCGGGGCGGCCCGCGCCGTGGTCGACGGCTACCTGGACCTGTGCGCCGCCGAGCTGAGCCGGATCGAGAACCGGCACGACCCGGAGCCGTGGGCCCGGGCGGCCGCGATCTGGGACCGGCGCCAGCAGCCGTACCCGGCGGCGTACTCGCGGCTGCGCCACGCCGAGGCGGTGCTGCACCGCAAGGCCCGGCGGGCGACCGCGATCGCCGGGCTGCGGCAGGCGTACGCGACGGCCACCGCGATGGGCGCCCGCCCGTTCGCGAACGAGATCCGCGGGGTGGCCCAGCGTTTCCGGGTCTCTCTCGCCGACGACACGCCGACCATGCCGATGGCGGCGCCGGAGCAGGTCACCGACGAGCTGGCGGCGCTGACCGGCCGCGAGCGTGAGGTGCTGGCCGCGGTGGCTGAGGGGCTGACCAATCGCGAGATCGGTGAGAAGCTCTTCATCAGCGAGCGGACGGTGGGTGTCCATTTGGGGCACATCTTCGACAAGCTCCAGGTGCGTACCCGCGTGCAAGCAAGTCGCGTCTATCTAACAGCGGCCTGACCAGGCAATCGTTATCTCCGCGTGACATACGTACAAGGAATACGTCGTTCTACCGATCCCACGGCGGACCCCCGATGGAAGGCTGTTGCGCACGGGGGAGCACCGCCCGGTGGTTCGCGCCGCCGGGCGGTGCTGGGGGCCCTCCGCATTTCTGCATCACCCGTGGAGGATCCGATGACCCAGCCCATCTGGGGCCCGGTGCAGCAGGAGATGCACGACATCCTGCAACAGCACCCCGACGACGTGCCCGCCGTGGTCGACCAGCTCGCCCAGCTGCAGGAAGTCCTGTGCCGTGTGCCGCCGCTGCTGCACAGCAACCCGCTGGCCGATTTCAACAAGCTCTACCTGACCATCACCGAGAACGTGCTGGAGCGTCTCTACGCCGGCAAGTTCAAGGACCCGGCGTTCCTGTCCCGGCTGGACGTGGAGTTCGCGGCACGCTATTTCGACGCCCTGCGCTACTGGACCGAGGCCAGCCCGGCCTGTCCCGGCGTCTGGGCCGGCCTGTTCTGCCGCGTCCCGGGCCCGGATGCCCGCCCGCTGCCGTCCGCCGTCGCGGGCGTCAACGCGCACATCAACTTCGACCTGCCGTTCGCCCTGGTCACCACCTTCGACCACCTGGGCAGCGACCCGATCGACGGCAGCGACCAGCACCACGACTACCTGCAGGTCAACGACATCTTCGCGGAGGAGATCCCGGGCCTGCGCCGGGGTTACCTGGACAGGTGGCAGCTGCTCATCGACACGATGAACGGCGACCTGGACGACTGGTGGCAGGGCGAGATGGTGGAGTACACGCGCAATGTCGCGTGGCGCAACGCGCAGAAGGTCTGGGCGATCCGGCACGACATGATCGCGCTGGACAAGGAGCGGCGCCGGCTCGACAAGACCGCCACCGGCCTCGGCAAGCTGCTGCTCTCCCCGTTCGCGGACTTCCTGCAGTGACTACTGCACCAGGATCAGCCGGGCCCGGGTGACGTCGCCGTCGCGGAGGCCGCCCACGCCGACCTGGACGCCGGTGCGCAGCACGGTCCGCTCGGCGGCCTTGCGGTCCTGCCTGATCCGCAGCGGGTCGCCGTAACTCCAGGCCTGCCGGAAGCCGTCGGTGGATTCGACGGTGATGCCCGAGTCGCTCACCGCGGTGATCTTGCCGCGCTGGACGACCAGGGTGCGCACTCCGTCCTTCGCCTGCACCGTCACCTCACCGTGCAGGGTGTTCCGGCGCATGTACTTACGCAGCGCGCCGGGGCGGTCGCGTTGCTGATCGAGGCCGGCCTCCTCCATCGCGACAAGATCGAGGTCCACGTCCTCCTCCGTCCCGGCCGCGGCCGGGACGGAGGACGCGGCCTGCGGTGCGCCACAGCCGGTCAGGGCGAGCGCGGCGGAGAGGCAGAGGGTCACAGCGATGCGGGTACGAGTCATGCACCGGATCCTGGGCGCCGCCGGCTCGAACGGTGTCAGGCGATTGTTCGGGTCCGGTAAGGAAGCTCCACCGTGAACATCGCCCCGCCCTCGGGGGCGTGCCCGGCGCTGATCCGCCCGCCGAGCCGGCTCACCAGCCGTGCCGCGAGCGCCAGGCCGAGCCCGCTGCCGACCGACCGGATGCCGCGGTAACGCCGGTTCAGCTCGCCCCGGTCGAAGGCCACCGCCAGGTCGTCGTCGGTGAAGCCGGGGCCGCCGTCCCGGACCTCGACGATCCCGCCGTCGCCGCCGCCACGGACCGCGAGGACCAGCGGCGCGCCGGCCGGGACGACGCGCAGCGCGTTCTCGCAGAGGCCGTCGAGCACCTGCCGGATCCGGCCCGGGTCGGTGTCCACGGTGACCGGCCGCTCGGCGAGCTCCAGGACGAGGCGGGGACCGTCCGGGGCGCATCGGGTGGTCCACGCCGCGCCGGCCTCGCGGACCAGCTCGACCAGGTCCACCGTGACGATGTCGAGCGGCAGGTCGGCGGCCTCCAGCCGGGCCAGCACGAGCAGGTCGGAGATCAGCCGGTCGAGACGGTTCGCCTCAGCGAGCATGGTGGCCCCGGCCCGCTGCGTACCGTCCTCGGCGATCACCCCGTCGGCGAGCGCTTCGGCGTACCCGCGGATGGTGGCCAGCGGCGTACGCAACTCGTGGGAGACCGACAACAGGAAGTCGCGCTCGCGGCCCTCGCTGGTCTAGCACTACCCGGCGCATCCGCCGCCACCACGATCTCCGCCCGGCCGTCACCGTCGACATCACCGGCCACCGCCAGCTTCACCGCGGGCTGCAGCC
>NZ_JBEZZB010000082.1:0-45023 GCF_040638955.1 Actinoplanes sp. NPDC024001 | reverse complement strand
GCGCCGTGCAGGGCGACGGCGACGCGCTCGCCAGCCTGGTCGAGCCGGGCAGCGCCGACCTGATCCTGTGCCACTCGGTGCTCGAGGTGGTCGACGAGCCGGCCCGGGTGGTGGCGTCGATCGCGGCCGCCCTGCGGCCGGGCGGCGCGGTCAGCCTGCTGGTGGCGAGCCGCGCGGCCGCGATCCTGGGCCGGGCGATCAACGGCCACCTGCGCGCCGCGGCCGCCCTGGTCACCGACCCGGCGGGCCGCGCCGGGCCGCGCGACACCCTGCTGCGCCGGTATGACGCGGACGGCGCCACCACGCTGCTGCAGGCCGCCGGCCTGACCGTGGAGGAGGTCCACGGGGTGCGCGTGGTCGCCGACCTGCTGCCGGCCGCGGTGCTCGAGGAGGACCCGCAGGCGGCGCTGGAGCTGGAACTTCAGCTGAGCGCCCGCCCGCCGTTCCGGGACATCGCCTCCCAGCTGCACCTGTTCGCCCGGTCATGACCGCCTGCACCGAGCGGCACCCGGCCGCACCGGCGGACGGCCTGGCAGGCGAGGGCCAGAAGGGCATGACCCGGAAAGCTCAGCTCTCATGAGCATGCCCGAGGACGGCCTCCACCCGGACGCGCTGCGGATCCTGCCGCCCGCGTACGGCTCGGGCAGCCTGGCCGACCTGCTGCCCAGCGTGTGTGCCGTGCTCGGCGTGCCCGGCGCGGTGGACGTCCTCGGCCTCGGTGCCCGGCTGGACGGGATCGACCGCATCGGCGTGCTGCTCGTCGACGGGCTCGGCGCCTACCAGCTGCCGCTGGCCGCGCCGCACGCGCCTGTCCTCGCCGACCTCGCGGCCGGCGGCCGGGGGCACGCCGGCACGCTCACCGCCGGCTTTCCCTCGACCACGCCGGTCAGCCTGGTCACCCTCGGCACCGGCGTGCCGCCGGGCGCGCACGGCATTCTCGGTTTCACCGTACGACGGCCGGACGGTCAGGTGCTCACCCACATCTACTGGGGCGACGACCCGGACCCCCGGTTGTGGCAGCCGGTGCCGACCTGGATGGAGACGGCCTCGGCCGCCGGCGTGCGGGTCACCGTGGTCAGCCGGCCCGCCTTCGAGGGCAGTGGTCTCAGCCTGGCGGCGAACCGTGGCGGCGCCTACCACGGCGCCGGTGACGGTCCCGCCGTCGCCGCCGGCATGCTGGCGGCGCTGCGCGAGGCGCCCGGCCCCGCCCTGGTCTACGGCTACCACCCCGACCTCGACCACTTCGGGCACGAGGACGGCGTCGGCTCGGAGACCTGGCGCCGTGCCGCCCGCGGCGTGGACCGGCTGCTCGACGAGGTGGTGCACAACCTCCCGCCGGGCGCCGCGCTGCTGGTGGTCGCCGACCACGGCCAGCTCAACATCCCGGACGGCGGCCGCTACGACATGGCCGACATCCCGGCCCTGCGCGACGGCGTGGTCGCGGTGGCCGGCGAGCCCCGCGCCCGCTACCTGTACGCCGCCGACGGCGCCCTGGACAGCGTCCTGGCGAACTGGCGCGGGGTGTTCGGCGCCGACGCCCGGGTGATGACCCGCGACGAGGCGATCAGCGAGGGCTGGTACGGCCCGGTTCCGCCGGCCCACGCGGACCGGATCGGCGACGTCGTGGTGATCTGTCAGGGCCGGGCCGTGGCGGTCGCCTCCGGGTGGGAGCCGGACAAGGCCGGGCGCCTCGTCGCGTATCACGGTTCCGTCACCGCCGCCGAGATGACCGTGCCGTTGTTGATCGTTCGCTGAACGTGATCAGGGCAACTTCCACGGGTTATGGGGCACCGCAGCACCCGGCCAGCCGGTCTTTTGGGACGAACCGATCTTCCGCGCACTGAAAATCACCCGCACTCGGCCGTCGTCCGGCTTTCCGACCCGCCAACCCGCTCGTAGACTTGCGTGATAAGGCAGCCGACGGCTGCCCCGAATGACCACACCTGCACCACCCCCGACCCCGCCGCGGGGCCGGACATGCGCCCGGGGAGGAATGCCGTGCCGCTCTCGGAGCACGAGCAGCGGCTGTTCGATCAGATCGAGCGGTCGCTTGCCGAGGACCCCAAGTTCGCCTCGGCTGTGCGGGCCAACGACCCGCGTTTCCACGCACGGCGCCGGCTCCTCATCGCCGCGTTCGTGATCGTCCTTGGTCTTGCTCTCGTCGTCTACGGGACCGTGAGTCAGACCACGTGGCTCGGCGTGGCCGGCTTCGTCGTGATGCTCGGCTCGGCCGCCTTCGCGATGCAGTCGCGACGCCGCGGCCAGGCCCCCGATCTGAAATCGGTCGGTGGCACCGCGACGCGGCGCACACGGCAAAGCCGTAAGGGCGGCCTGATCGACCGGCTCGAGGACCGATGGCGGCAGCGCCCGGAAGGGCATCGCTGACCGGCTCGGCCGGCGACAGATCGGCAATGACGACGAAGGCGGCCGGAGATCCGGCCGCCTTCGTGATATTCCGGTCCGCGCTCAGCGCGCCCGGCTGAGCAACCGCCGCGGGCTGAACCGGCTCGCCGAGTCCCGCAGCCGGGTCAGGGTCTCCGCGGTGCGCGTCGACCACTCGGACAGCGACATCCGCCAGTGCAGCAGCACCGACGGCGGCAGGAGCAGCGCCTGCATCCGGGTCCGGAACGAGGCCGAGGCGGCCAGCCCGGAGCGCACCCGGCCCGCCGCCGAGGCGAGTTCCGCACCCTGCAACGGCTGCCGTGCGTACCGCGCCCGTTCCTCGGCCGTGCCCAGCAGGGTCGCGGCCTCGGCGGACTCGCCGGTGAGCAGGGTGTCGTGGATCAGCCGCTGCGCGGTGTGCCGCGGCGTCTCCGTCGGATCGACCGGCACCCGGAAATCGACCATCGTGTCGATCAGCTCGTCCCAGGCGGCGTGCGCGTCCGCGCGGGCGCGCACCGAGTCGCTGGTGACGACGATGTCGGTGACCGTGCCGGCCGGGCCGGGATCGTGCTCGGCGACGGCGGCCGTGGACAGGCCCACGGTTGCCGACTTCCGGCGGCGGCGCAGCAGGATCCGGCGCATCGCCGGGATCAGCAGCAGCGCGATCGCCAGCACCACGCCACCGGCCACCATCGCGCCGGTCCAGGAGCCGTCGTCCGGGACGACCCCGTCACCGGCCAGCGAGCCGCCGCCGTCGTTGCCCTGCTCCGGGCGGTTCGGCACGGTCGGCGCCGCCGAGGAGTCCGCACTCGGGTCGGTGGTGCCGGTCGAGGCGGAGGCGGTCGGCTCGGGACGGTCGACGTCCTGGGCCCACGCGGTCCGGGTGGAGCCGGCCACCCCGGCGGCGGGCGTGGCGTCGAACGGCACCCAGCCGAAGCCGTCGAGGTAGACCTCGGTCCACGCGTGCGCGTTCTTGTTGGTGATCTGGTAGCTGCCGTTGCCGAGCGAGGCGCCCCGGGTGAACCCGAACGCCACCCGGGCCGGGATGTCGGCGGCGCGGACCATCCACGCCATCGCGGCCGCGTACTGCTGGCAGTAGCCGACCTTGTTCTTCAGGAAGGCCGCGATGTCGGTGGCGTTGCCGGTCGACTGGGTCGCCAGGTCGTAGCGGAAGCCGTTCTTCGCCGAGAACGACTCGTAGATCGCCCGGACCTTGTCGTACTCCGAATCCGCGTCGCGGGTCAGCCGGTCCACCAGAGCCTGCACCGACGCGTCCTCGGGCGCCTCGGTGAACTTGCGCAGCGGGTTGTCGCGGCTCAGCGGCTGGGCGGCGCGCAGCTGGTTGCGGGTGTACTTGGCCCGCTGGTAGGTGAACGAGTACTTCTGCTCCCCGGTCGTCGAACGCCCGGAGAACAGCACCTGCTGACTCGGGTCGTACGACCAGTTGCCGGAGAGATCGTCCACCTGGGCCGGGTAGGTGTAGAGCGGCACCATGCTCTGCCGCAGCGCGTCGCTGATCTCCACCTCGGCCCGGAACTGCGCGAACGTCGCCTCCGAGGCCGTCTGGCGCGGATCGGGCAGCCCGGCGGTCAGCGACCGGCCCTTCGGCGCCTCGTTGCTGAAACCGTCGGTGGTCAGCACGTCGGCGACCGCGAACCGCAGGTAGAACGGCTCCGGCTCGTTCGTGGTCACCTTGATGATGTTGACCGTGGCGGTCTGGTTCAGCTGGCCGCTGAGCGCCGCGAACAGGTTGATCCGCCCGCCGCCGGGGCCACCGATGCCGGGGCCGGCGCCGGGACCGCTCTGGGTCAGCCGGGAGAGCAGCCCGCCGCTGACGGTCGGCACGGCGAGCGGCAGCAGCACCGCGACCAGCACGCCGACCACACCGATCCGGCGCCCGGCCGCGGCGAGCGGCGACGGCTCCCAGACGTCCACGTCGCGGCCGTCGCCGGTGAAGCGGCGGCCGAACCGGCGGACCCGGTCGACGTTGTCCGCCACCAGCAGCCACATGTAGCCGGCCGCGCCGATGATGAACGGGACGACCGGCACGCTGTCCAGGTAGACCGCGACCGGGATGGAGTAGATCGCCAGCATCGGCAGGCCGGCCAGCGCCGGGCGGCGGAACACCGCGGTCAGCAGGTCCACCACGATCGCGACGGCGCCGATGCCCAGCACGGTGACGAAGTGCAGGCCGTCCCGGTCGGGGACCGGCACGCCGTACGACCGGGTGTCCTCGCCGGCCTGCCGGATCAGGTCCGCGAAGTGCGCGAACGTGGCCGGCTGCGGGATCAGGATCTCCTTGCCGCTCGGGAAGATCCAGGTGAGCGCCAGCGCGAGCGCCGCGATCATGCACAGGGTCTGCGCCCAGGTGGGGAACCGCAGCGTCCGTGCGCCGACCGCGGCGCCGGCGATCAGCAGCACCGTGAGCAGGCTCTGCAGCAGCCAGGTCCAGGATTCGAAGATCGCCGAGAGCGGGGCGGCGGCCAGCAGTGTGGCGGCCGCCGCGACCAGCCCGAGACGCCGCCGGCCGGTCATCGGGTCACCCCGCTCACGGTCTCGGCCATCGCCGCCCGGTAGGCGAAGCCCTGCGAGCCCCGGCCCACCGAGGGCCAGAGCGCCGGCAGGGTGTCGCCGTGAGCCACCGGCACCGAACGCCAGCCGCTGCGGACCAGCGCCAGCGAGGCGGCCGTGGTCTCCCGGTCGGCCTCCTGCCGGTCCCCGGAGGTCAGCGGCATCCAGGTGGAGCTGTCGATGGCGAACCCGATGCAGCTGGCGCCGTTGCCGCGCAGCCCGCTGAGCAGCTCGGCCTCGGCCACGGTCAGCTCACCGAACAGGCCGATCACCAGCCCGCCGTCGTTACGGCGCCGGACGTGCTCGACGAGGGTCGACAGGTCACCGGTCTGGGACAGCTTGACGTCGGCCAGGGTGTCCAGGATCAGGCCCTCCCCACCGGCCTCGGAGGCGTCGATGTCGACGCCCGTGCCGGTGACCAGCCGCAGCTTGTAACCGGCCTGTCGCAGGTGGACCGCGATGCTGGCGGTCGCCGAGACGGCCCACTCGAAACTGGCGGTCGGGCCCTCGCCGCGGTGGGCGACCAGCCGGGTGTCGAGCACGACCGTGGCCCGGCTCTCCCAGGGCTGTTCCTCGCGGCGGACCATCAGCTCACCGGTCCGCGCGGTCGAGCGCCAGTGCACCCGGCGCAGGTCGTCGCCGCGCCGGTACTCCCGGGTCGCCGCGTCGTCCTCGCCGTGCACCGCCACCGACCGGGCCCGGCTCTCGCCGGTCCCCGCGTACTCCCCGGCGAGCCGGACCCGGGGCAGGCCGACCACCTGCGGGATCACGGTCAGCCGGTCCACGCTGGGGAAGGACCGGGTCAGCTCACACAGCCCGAACGGGTCGGTGAGCCGCACCATCAGCGGGCCGATCGGGTATCGGCCGCGCACGTCGGCCCGCACCGTGTACGCCACCGAGCTGGCCTGGTGCGCGCCGAGCCGCTCCAGCACCACCCGGGGCCGGCTGCCCAGCGCGTAGGGCAGGCGATCCTCCAGCAGCATGGTGCCGGTGGGCAGCCGGGACAGGTTCTGCAGGCGCAGGATCACCCGGGCGCTCGAGCCGACCGGGGTCCGGCCCGGCTCCAGCGACCGGGTGCACGCCAGCTTGTAGCGGGACCGGCCCACGTACCACGCGGCGAGCAGCGGCAGCGCGGCCAGCAGCACCGCGACCCGCAGCAGATCGCGTTCGCCGAGGATCAGCGCGGAGACCGCGGCGGCGATCGCCGCGGCCAGGAACGAGCGGCCGCGCGTGGTGAGTCCCCGCAGCGCCTCCCGCATGGTCACCGCCCCCGGGACTCGTACGAGCTGCGGCCGTCACGGGTGTCGTACGGGTTACGGGCGCGGTCGTGCGGCAACGGCAGCCGGTGCACGATCTCCGCGACGATCGCGTCCGTGGTGCGCCGGTTCAGCTGGGCGTCCGCGGTCGGGATGATCCGGTGGGCGAGCACCGGGACGGCCAGCGCCTGCAGGTCGTCCGGGAGCACGTAGTCGCGGCCCTCGAGCGCGGCCACCGCCTTGGCGGTGCGCAGCAGCTGCAGGGTGGACCGGGGGGACGCGCCGAGCCGGATCTCCGGGGCCTCACGGGTCGCGGTGACCAGGGCGATCGCATACTGCTGGACCGCGTCGGCGGTGTGCACGTGCCGGACCGTCTCGATCAGCCGCCGGACCAGCGCCGCGTCGGCCACCGCCCGCAGGTCGTTGAGCGGGTCGTGGTCGCCGTGCCCGCTGAGCATGGCCATCTCGGCCCGCGGGTCCGGGTAGCCCATCGCGATCCGGGCGGTGAACCGGTCGCGCTGCGCCTCGGGCAGCGGATAGGTCCCCTCCATCTCGATCGGGTTCTGCGTCGCGACCACCATGAACGGCGCCTGCAGCTCATAGGTCGTGCCGTCGACGGTGACCTGCCGCTCCTCCATGCACTCCAGCAGCGCGGACTGCGTCTTCGGCGACGCCCGGTTGATCTCGTCGCCGACCACCAGGTTGGCGAAGACCGCACCGGGCTTGAACTCGAAGTCGCGCGTCTCCTGGTTGTAGACGCTGACCCCGGTCACGTCGCTGGGCAGCAGGTCGGGCGTGAACTGGATGCGGCGCACCGAACAGTCGATGGAACGGGCGAGGGCCTTGGCGAGCTTCGTCTTACCGACGCCCGGCACGTCCTCGATGAGCAGGTGCCCCTCAGCCAGCAGCACCGCGACCGCGAGCCGGACCGTGGCGCTCTTGCCCTCGATGACCTGCTCGATGTTGGTCATGATGGCTTGCGTCGCGGCACCGAACTCGGCGCTCGTCAGCGGGCCTGCCGGCTCGCCCCAGGTCGGCGTTGTCACGGGCCTCCTCCAAGTCGTGTATGCCCCCGTGAGGTGAAACTCACCCCCCGTCGAGGGCACCGAAGGTTGCGGGCGCCCAGCGGTCCGTGGGCCTCCGGCGCTCGCCGCCCGTCCCCACAGGTTATCCCCGGAGGCAACGATCGCCGAAAGGCCGGATCGACGAAGATCCGACTCCAAGCGGGTATACCGGTCGCCGTGCGCAGGGGGTATGCGGGTATCATGCTTGCCATGGCTCGGTCCGTTCTGCTTCTTAGGCGGCCGTGCTGATCCGTCAGTCGGATCAGGCACGGCGACCCCTCCTGCGTGAGGGGCTTTTTTGTGCCCGTAACAGCACCGCCTTCGAGCAGGGCCGCCTTCAAAAAGACGAGACGAGATGGTGAAGATGAGCGAGACCGAGACCCCGCCGTTCCGGTACACCGCGGCGATGGCCGGCGAGATCGAGCTGCGCTGGCAGGCCTACTGGGCCGAGCACGGGACGTTCCACGCTCCCAACCCGGTCGGCGAGCTGGCCGACCCCACGCACCCCCGGGCCGGTGCGCCCAAGCTGCACGTGCAGGACATGTTCCCGTACCCGTCGGGCGCGGGCCTGCACGTCGGGCACCCGCTGGGCTACATCGGCACCGACTGCTACACCCGCTACCAGCGGATGGCCGGCTTCAACGTGCTGCACCCGATGGGCTTCGACGCGTTCGGCCTGCCCGCCGAGCAGTACGCGGTGCAGACCGGCACCCACCCGGCGGTCACCACCGCCGCGAACGTCGAGCGGTACCGGCAGCAGCTGCGCCGGCTGGGCCTGGCGTACGACGAGCGGCGCTCGTTCTCGACGACCGACCCGGAGTACTACCGCTGGACACAGTGGATCTTCCTGCAGGTCTTCAACTCCTGGTTCGACGCCGAGCGCGGCAAGGCCCGCCCGATCAGCGAGCTGATCGACGAGTTCGAGGCCGGCATCCGGCCCGCGCCGGGCACCCCGTGGAAGAACCTGTCGGCGGTCGAGCGGCGCAGGCTGATCGACGACCACCGCCTGGCGTACGTGTCGGAGGCCCCGGTCAACTGGTGCCCCGGCCTGGGCACCGTGCTGGCCAACGAGGAGGTCACGCCGGACGGGCGCAGCGAGCGCGGCAACTACCCGGTCTTCCAGCGCAGCCTGAAGCAGTGGATGATGCGGATCACCGCCTACGGCGACCGCCTGGTCGACGACCTGGACGCGCTGGACTGGCCGGAGCCGGTCAAGCTGATGCAGCGCAACTGGATCGGCCGCTCCCGGGGCGCGCACGTCGACTTCCCGGTCGGCGCCAACGAGCACATCCGCGTCTTCACCACCCGCCCGGACACGCTGTTCGGCGCGACCTACATGGTGCTGGCGCCGGAGCACGAGCTGGTCGAGCGGATCGTGCCGGCCGCCTGGCCGGAGGGGACGAAGGACGTCTGGACCGGCGGGCACGCGACGCCGGCCGAGGCCGTCGCCGCCTACCGCGCGACCGCCGCGGCCAAGACCGAGGAGGAGCGCACCGCCGACGGCAAGGTGAAGACCGGCGTCTTCACCGGCGCCTTCGCCGAGAACCCGGTCAACGGCGTACGCATCCCGGTCTTCATCGCCGACTACGTGCTGGCCGGCTACGGCACCGGCGCGATCATGGCGGTGCCCGGGCAGGACGAGCGCGACTGGGCCTTCGCTGAGGTCTTCCAACTGCCGATCATCCGTACGGTCGAAGCGCCCGAGGGTTTCGAAGGGGCGTTCACCGGTGAGGGACCGGCGATCAACAGCGACTGGCTGAACGGCAAGGGTGTCGCCGAGGCGAAGGCCGCGATGATCACCTGGCTGGAGGAGAACGACAAGGGCTCCGGCGCCACCACCTACCGCCTGCGCGACTGGCTGTTCAGCCGCCAGCGGTACTGGGGCGAGCCGTTCCCGATCGTCTACGACGAGACCGGCCTGCCGATCGCGCTGCCCGAGTCGATGCTGCCGGTCGAGCTGCCCGAGGTCGACGACTTCTCGCCGCGCACCTTCGACCCGGACGACGCGGACACCGAGCCGGAGACCCCGCTGTCCCGCAAGAAGGACTGGGTGCAGGTCGAGCTGGACCTGGGCGACGGCCCGAAGATGTACACCCGCGAGACCAACACCATGCCGCAGTGGGCCGGCTCCTGCTGGTACGAGCTGCGTTACCTGGACCCGCACAACGACAAGGTGCTGGTGGACCCGGAGAACGAGGCCTACTGGATGGGCCCGCGCAGGCCGGGCGACCCGGGCGGCGTCGACCTGTACGTCGGCGGTGTCGAGCACGCCGTGCTGCACCTGCTGTATGCCCGCTTCTGGCACAAGGTGCTGTTCGACCTGGGCCACGTCTCGTCCTTCGAGCCGTTCAAGAAGCTGTTCAACCAGGGCTACATCCAGGCGTACGCGTTCCGGGACGCCCGGGGCGTCGTGGTGCCCGCCGAGGAGGTCGTCGAGCGCGACGGCAAGTACTTCTACGGCGACGCTCCCGTCACGCGTGAGTACGGCAAGATGGGCAAGTCGCTGAAGAACGTCGTCACCCCCGACGAGATGTGCGAGCAGTACGGCGCCGACACCTTCCGGGTCTACGAGATGGCGATGGGCCCGCTGGACGTCTCCCGCCCGTGGGAGACCCGCGCGGTCGTCGGCTCGCAGCGCTTCCTGCAGCGTGCCTGGCGCCTGGTGGTCGACGAGGAGACCGGCGCGGTCCGGGTCACCGACGAGCCGCTGGACCCGAAGACCCGCAAGGTGCTGCACCGGATCATCGCCGGTGTCCGCGAGGACATGGACGAGCTGCGGTTCAACACCGCGATCGCCAAGCTGATCGAGCTGACCAACACGCTGACCCCGCTGCCGACGGTGTCGCGCGAGGCGGTCGAGCCGCTGGTACTGATGATGTCGCCGTTCGCCCCGCACCTGGCCGAGGAGCTGTGGGGCAAGCTGGGCCACGAGGGCACCCTGGCGTACGCGGACTTCCCCGTCGCCGACCCCGCCCAGCTGGTGGCCGACGCGATCACGTACCCGGTGCAGGTCAACGGCAAGGTCCGCGGCCGGGTCGAGGTCTCGCCGGACACGGCCGAGGCCGAGGTCCGCGCGGCCGCGCTGGCGGCCGTGGCCGAGGCCCTGGCCGGCCGCGAGCCCAAGAAGGTCATCGTGGTTCCCGGCCGGCTGGTCAGCGTCGTCGTCTGAGTTCGCGTCCATGGCCCGTCATATGGAAATGTGGCGGGCCATGTCCGTTGATGTGATCGCGACGGAGTACCTGATCCGGGCCGACATCCTCGCCCCCGGCCTGGTCGAGGGCCTCTACCTGCAGGGTTCCGTCGCGCTCGGCGACTACCGGCCGGGCGTCAGCGACATCGACTTCGTCGCGGTGACCGAGGAGCCCGCCGACCCCGGCCTGGTCCGCCGGATCCACCGCGACATGCCCCGCCGGCCCTACTTCGACGGGCTCTACGTCACCTGGGACGACCTGCGCGCGGACCCCGCGACCCGCCCGCCCGGCCCGGCCGTCCACGAGAACCGGGTCCAGCCGGAGTCCCGCTTCGAGCGGAACCTGGTGACCTGGCACGTCCTCGCGCAGGCCGGTGTGGCGATGCGCGGCCCGCAACGCCCGGAGGTCTTCACCGACTGGCCCGCGCTGGCCGCGTCGACCAGAGAGAACCTGGAATCGTACTGGCGGCCGTGGTCGCGCCGGCTCCGCTCGCAGCCGGTGAGTCTCGGCACGTGGGCGGTCTCCTGGGGCGTGCTCGGCGTCTCCCGGCTCCGGCACACCCTGGTGACCGAACGCGTGACGTCCAAGTCCGAGGCCGGCCGGTATGCCCTGCGCAGCTACCCCGGCTGGGAACGGATCATCGAGGAGGCGCTGCGGATCCGCTGCGGCGGCCCGGCACGTTACCGCAACCCGTTCCGGCGCCGCGCCGACCTGCTCGCCTACCTGGACTACGCGCTCGACCCGGACGGCCCACCCGACGCGGCCCTGGTCCGATGATCTCCGAACGGCACTGATCCGGGCCACCCACTCTCATGCGGATCACGTTGCACGCAGTGCACCGTGACGACCATCGGGTGCTGCACAGCGTGGTCCTGCGCGTGCTGCGCGGCGCCCGGCTGGGCGACGCCCGTTTCGTCCGCAGCGGACGAGTCCGTGCGCGAGCTGGTGCGGCGCTATCTGGCCGTGCTCATCGCCGACGGCGGAAACTCAACATCTCCTTGAGAAGCAACACGGTGGGAAGGCCGGGGATGAGGGCGAGGAGACCGACAGCGATGCCGATCCACCGGAGCCATGGCCGTTCCGGCTGGTCGGGGCGGGCCAGTTCGATGCCGGTCCGATGCTGGCCGGTGTCACCGACGCGGACTGTGGCGCCGATGTCGGCGGAGGTGAAGACGTCGGAGCCGAAGACGTATTCGGAACCTCCACCATCCCAGTTCACGGTCGCTGTGCAGCTCGTCCAGTAACCGAAGCCACGGTTGCTGATCGGCCCGTGTTCCTCGCAGGACGCCACCGTGGCCGTGCCGGCGCGTTCGGCGTCGGCGAAGTCGCGGCCGGCCATCCGGCTCAGCGTCACGGCCAGACCGATCAATCCCAGAGTGATCCCGATCAGCGCGATCATGGTGACGGCGCCGCGCAGGGAGCCACCTTTCGGGCGGCGGACCACCGCCGATCCGACGTCCGCAGCGGCCGCCGCGCGCTCGGCGTCCTGACGATCCAGCTCTTCCATTTCGGCCTTGATCTCCGCGCGGCGACTGGCCAGCCGGTCTTCCCAGGGTTCCATGACGGTGCCCTCCATCACGACGGGAGGTTGATGGGGGTCGGCTCCGGGTTGTCTCCGCTGAGCGTAGTTCCGGTCGCCCCCGCGTTCTGCGAGCTGTTCGTGCCGCTTGCGCTGCGTGCCGTCTCCACCAGAACGTGCTCCATCGGGCCGTGTGCCGCGACGTGGCCCTTGCCGAGCACCTCGAGGGCGGTGGTGAAGCCGTTCCAGCCGGACCGCTCGATACCGGCGGCCTCGACACGGGAAGCCTCCAGACGCAGCACGTTCCGGTTGGACTGACCGACTTTCGCCAGGATGCTCCCACACTGCTCGGCGATCCCGCCCAGTTCCTTGAGACGGGTGAGGAGCTGCTCCATGACCCGGAGGATCTTTCTCGACGTGTCGGCGACGAGCATCGCCACCTCGGCGGCGACCTTGGGGATCAACACGACGGTGACGGCCTGGACCGCCTTGGAGATGCACGCGCCCACCACCTCGGCGACGATGTCACGGATCGTGTTGCGGAAGACGCCGATCAGTGCCCCGGCGGTCGTCGTCAGCTTGCTCATCAAGTCCGCGATCTTGCCGATCGCCTGCACCGAATCCGCGTGTCGTAGCGCGCGTTCCCGATAGGCAGCCACGGACTGAGCAGCCCATGCAGTCGTGCTCCGCTGAACCTCGACGACGAAGAAGTCAGTCGCCTCATAAATGCGCCGCTCGATGTTGTACCAGGTTCTGGCGTGCCCCTCGATCGCCTTGGGATCGCCGGCCAGATGGTCCAGCGGCTCACGGAGCAGGCTGACGTGCTCCATGAGCCAGCCGACACCAGCCGCGAAGACCGCCTGCAACGGATCCATGACGGCACCGAGCAACGAGAGGCTGGTCGCCACGAAGTTCCCGGTGCCGCCCAGCCAGTCACGATGAGCGAACCCGTCGACCATGCCGCTCGCCGATTCGAAGATGCCGCCACCCTCGTACGCCTTGGTGGTGCTCTCCGCGGCGATCAGGCCGGGTCGGCCGAGATAGGTCTCTGCGGTCATCGGTCAGTCTCCACGGATCTGCCGGGCGGCGGCCTCGTCGGTGACGGCGACCGTGTCGGCGATCGCCCGGACGAGGTCGGCCAGGTGCTGGGTGGCATCCCGCCCCTGCCGTAACTCCTGCAGCGCCCAGTCCTCCAGCGGGTTCAGCAGCCCGACCACGAATCTTCCGCAGAACTGGCCGTAGACCTCGCCGCGCAGGTCCAGGTACTCCGCGCCGGAAACCGCCTCGTCGCACATCGTCGCGGCTTCGTCCACCAGGCGCGCGTGCGCTCGCAGCCCGTCCGGGGCGAGGTCCAGATGAGGCTGGGTCATCGCCGCTCGCCCTCCTCACCGGCGGCCGCCGGGAACTGCGAGCGATAGGCGTCCGCGATCAATGCGGTGGTCGGCGATCCGGAGCCGTACAGGGTCCGCGCCACCTCGGCCATCTGCTGGGCCATCCGGGCCTGCGCCCGCCGGCTGCTGTTCAGGATGAGGTGGGCCAGATCGTCCGCCGGCAGGTGCATCGCCCGATCGGTGAGCTGGAGGCCGCTGAGGCTGCCGGTGTGGTCGACGGTGAGGTGGACCTCGCCGTCGGGTGAGGTTTCTGAGGCTTCGGCTTCCTGCATCCGGCGGCTCAGCTCGGTGGTGAGCTCCGTCTGCTCGCGCACCCGGCGCTCCCAGTCGCCGAGCAGGTTCTCCGGATCCGGTGACATGGCGTCCCTCCGCGGTCGTCCCCTCGCGATGGGGTACGCCTGGTGGCCCGGGGGCGTTCAACACGGCGTCGGAGGTGGCACGCGCGGCTCGCGTACCGAAATAAAGAACTGAGCCGGCGGCCCTGGAGGGCCGCCGGCTCAGTGGAGTGCCTGGTGTGCGTCAGGCCGCTGCGGCGGCCATGGCGTCGCGGCGCGAGGTGTAGCGCCAGCGCAGGACGATCGCGGTGGAGAGGGCGAAGCCGATCGCGGCGGGGGCCAGGGTGGCGGCGTTCATCTCACCGGGGGCGGCCACCGCGGCGCCGATCACCGCGTAGGTGACGGTGGACGGGATCGCGGCAATCGTGGTGCCGAGCAGGTAGCGCTTGCGGCAGACGCTGGTCGTGCCGTAGGCGTAGCCGACCAGGCCGAACGGGGCCAGCGGGAGGAACCGGACCAGCAGGACCGCGGCGAGGCCCCGGCGGTTCAGCCAGCCGTCGAGGCGAGCCAGGCGGCTGCCGGCGCGGGCCTGCAGGGCGCCGCGGCCGGCCCAGCGGCCCGCGTAGTAGGTGGCGGTCGCCGCGATGATCGCGGCGGCCAGCGCGGCGAGCGCGCCCGTGGCCGCGCCGAGAAGCAGACCGCAGAGCAGCGTGATCGCCGTCCGCGGGACCAGAACGGAGAGCAGCAGGCCACCGACCACCGCGACCGCGGCCGGCGCGCCCGGGCCGAGGGTGTCGACGCTGTTGCCGATCTCCCGCAGCGGGAGCGTGGTGGCGGCCACCGCGAGGGCGCCCACCACGACGCCGAGCGTGCCGAACCGGACGAGACGGCGCTTCCAGCCCGACGGGGCAGCCTGCGCAACGGCCTGAGGGTCCGCGGAGTCAACGCCCCGCGGGGCGATCAGGATGTCGGTCATGCAGGCATACCGCCCCAACGCTCGTCGGTCAAAGACAGGTCATACAGTGCCGGCCGCAGCCAGCCGTTCACCCCGCAGCCGGTCGGCCCAGCTGTCGTCCAGGGGCGCAAGCCTATCCGCGCCGGTGGACCAACGCAGTAGCAGATCGGCTATCGCTGGGTTGCGAGCGAGCGCCGGTCCGTGCGAGTAGGTTCCCAGGATTTTCCCAGCCCAGGCCCCCTCGGTCTGGCCGTCGTTGCCGACGCCCGCGGTCACGCGCGCCAGCGGCGCGGCGTGCGCGCCCAGGTGGGTACGCCCGCCGTGGTTCTCGAATCCGGTCAGCGGCGGCAGGCCGAGCCGGGGGTCGACGTCGCCCCGCAACTCGCCGACCGCACGGGTGACGCCGCGGTCCGAGGAGAGGTCCAGCAGTCCCAGTCCCGCGCACTTCGCTCCCTTGGCGAAAAACGAGTGACCGAGCAACTGGTAACCGGCACAGATGGCAAGAACCGACGCGCCCTGGTTCACCGCGCGGTGCAGACCACCGTCGGTGATCAGCCGCTGCGACGCGAGCGCCTGCGGGCCGTCCTCGCCGCCGCCGATCAGGTAGATGTCGGCCGTCGACGGCATCTGCTGGTCGGAACGGACCTCGTAGGTCTCGACCGGGATGCCACGGGCGGCCGCCCGGTGCGCCAGGATCAGCAGGTTGCCCCGGTCGCCGTACGTCGACAGAAGATCGGGGTAGATCCACACGATCCGCAGGGCCTCAGTTGACACGGTCCAACTCCGCTCGGATGTCCTGGAACGCCGTGTAGTTGGCGATCACTTCGAGGCGGCCGGGCGGTACCGCCCGCAGCGCCTCGTCGAAACTGAGTACGTGCCGGAACGGCACCTGGTTCACCTGGAGCCGGACGGCCAGGTCGTAGGCCCGGTCCCCGGTGATCAGAACCGGACGGGTGCGCAGCGGCGAGAAATCGACGTCCCACAGCCACGACGTGTCCAGGCCGTCGGGGTCCCGCGCGTTGATGGAGAGCAGCGTAGGGGCCATGTCGGCCATGTCGAACGCCTCCAGCCAGCTGGCCGGGTTCTTGGCCAGCAGCAGGCGGATGTTGCGGCCGTCCCGGTCCACCTGGGCGTAGCGGCCGGCGATCGACGTCACCCGGGAGAGGCGGGGGAGCGCCTCTATCGGGCGGACTCCGAACTCGGCGGCGACCGCGAGCGCGGTGGCCGCGTTACCGATGTTGACCCGTCCCGGAAGCTGGAGCTTGACCAGGTGCCAGTCGCCGCGCGGGTCGATCACGCCCTCGTCCTCGACCACCCAGTTCGGGCGGGGACGGCGCAGCGGGCAGCCGGTGCACCACCACTCGCCGCCGGAGCGCTCGATCGGGTGGCCGCTCTCCGGGCAGACGAACGAGTCGTCGAGCCAGCGCTGGCCGGCGCTGAACCAGGTCACCTGCGGGCTGCTGCTGGCGGCCCAGACCACCATCGGGTCGTCCGAGTTCGCCACCACCCGGATCTCGGGGTGGCCGGCGAGCGTGGTCTTCCACAGCTGCGCCATCATCGCCACCTCCTTCGCCCGGTCGAGCTGGTCGCGGGAGAGGTTGAGCAGCGCCACCACCTTGGGCCGGGTGGAGTCGATCACCTGGGCCAGGTAGTGCTCGTCGACCTCGAGCACGGCGAACGGAGTGTGACCTTCCTTCGCCAGCGCCGAGGTGTGGCCGGTCGGCATGTTCGCGCCGAACGAGTTGGTGGCGACCCGGCCGAGCACGCCGACCGCGGCGGCGGTGAGCCGGGTGGTCGTGGTCTTGCCGTTGGTGCCGGAGACGAGCGCCACAGCCCGGCCGGACGAGAGGTGGGCCAGCAGATCCGGGTCGATCTTGAGGCCGATCCAGCCGCCGATCACCGAGCCGTCGCCGCGTCCTGCTGCCCTGGAGAGCGCTGCCGCGGTCTTCGACGCGGTGGTCGCGACCTTGGCGATGAGAGGCATCTTCCCGTCCGTCACGCCAGCGAGGGTACCGGACGCAATTGTTACGTCGAGTTGCCAGACCATCAAGATCAGCACACGGCCGCATTGTCCCCGGTCCGGGCGTTTCCGGCGAGGAACCGGGGTTGCGCCGGACTTTTTCTGTGTTCTGGTTCACCCGTAACCCTAGACGCTGCGTGTTTGGCTCATCGCTTTGCGTCGCGGCATTTGTCTCGCTGAGCTAACAAACTGGACAGTCCCCAGTGTGCCAATTACGTAGCGTGATTGTCCCCACGCTGACGATCAAGCCGGAATTCAGGTAGCAAGGTTCCGCCGGCAGCAAACGCTCGCCGGTCGCGACGAACCGGTTCACGCCGAGCCCTGCCCCGGACCGGACGACGCGACCGCCTTAAGCACCGAAAGACACAAGGCATCAGGGGGCAGGGACGGGGGACCCATTACCGGTCCGTCCCGCACCGCAGCAGTCAGGCGGCGCATTCGGGACAACCTTGGGGTGAAGCCGCTCCGGCGGCCGGGCAACCTTCCCGCCCGAACCCGACAGCTAACCTCGCAGGCGTGCCGGAGGGAATTCTCTACCGTGCACGAACACAGTTCGCGCCGGGGCCGTCGCATGTCCGTCGGTACCGGCACTGTCGCACTGTCTCTGGGTCTCTGCCTCTGCGCCGGCCAGCTGGTCGCCGCATCGCCCGCCGCGGCGTCGACGCCGACCAGCGTCGTCCCGGTCGCCGCCAGCTCGGCGGCAGCGAAGGTCAAGCCCAAGCTGAGCGCCTCGCTCAGCACCCGGAAGCTCTCCAAGGGCTCCACCCTCAAGGTCACCGCCAAGGTCATCAACCCGCGTACGGGCAAGGTCGCCAAGGGCACCGTACGGCTCCAGAGCTGGAGCAAGGGCGCGTGGCGGACCGTCGACAAGGCCACCGTCAAGAGTGGTGCGGTCAGCCTCACCATGAGGCCCAGCACGGCGGTGACCATCCGGACCTACTTCAGTGGCACCGGCTACAGCCCGGTCTCCACCAAGAAGGTCAAGGTCTCGGTCCGGCCCGGCGGCGCCGCGGTCCTCGCCGAGGCCAAGAAGCACACCGGGGCGCTGTACCTGTTCGGTGCGGCCGGCCCCAAGCGGTTCGACTGCTCCGGCTTCACGAAGTACGTCTACAAGAAGGCGGTCGGCAAGAGCCTTCCGCACAAGGCGAACTCGCAGCAGAAGTACGGCAAGGCCGTCTCCAAGGGCAACAAGCAGATCGGCGACCTGATCGTCTTCCGCAAGGGTTCGTACGGGTACCACGCCGGCATCTACGCCGGTAACGGCTACATCTACGACTCCCCGCACAGTGGTGCGCGGGTCGGCAAGCACAAGATGTGGAGCAAGAACTACGTGGTGCGCCGTCTCGTTGCGTGAGCGGTGCGCGGTCCCGCGGCTGGTTCAGCGTGCGGGACAGTAGTAAGTAAGGAAGAGGAACTACGCCTGTGGGGCACGACCCGGTTCGGGTCGTGCCCCACAGGCGTTCCCGGGGTTGATCCGTCGTCGCTTGTTCCGGCCGGGCCGCTGTCCCTCTGCTGAGCGCTGCCGGCCAGCCGCGTCGCGGCTCCGCCCGCCGCCGGGGTGGGCGGCGGCGCCGTCCAGGAGCAGATCCGCAAGGACGCCCGACCGCGGACCCCGCTCCGGGCTCCTGCCATCACATCGGCTGCCGGTCACCCGATCACCTTCCCCGCTCCTCTTACCTCTTACCGCCGCCTCGCTCGCGTCCCCGCGACCATCTACGACCACCTGCCTTCCCCCTGCCTCCGGCCGACAGCAGCACCGCTCCGAGCAACGGTGGATCCCGCTTGGCTGACAGCCAGCGTCGTCTCCGGCCGGCCGAGGCAACTCTCAGGCGCAGCCGGGCGGACCGGCTGGCGGTCAGCGTCGTTTCCGGCTGGCCGGGGCGACTCTTGGGCGCGGCTGGGTGGGCCGGCGGGATTGTCAAGATAACGGTGTAACTCGATCTATATGGGTTAGTTGCGGCCTGCGGTGAGGCGGCCGTCGAAGGCGAGGTCGAAGGCGTTGAGGGCGGGTTTCCAACGGGTGATCCAGCGGCGGCGGCCGGCGCCGGTCGGGTCCAAGGCCATCACGGCGAGGTAGACGCATTTCAACGCGGCCTGTTCGTTCGGGAAGTGCCCGCGGGCCCGCACGGCCCGCCGGATCCGGGCGTTCACGCTCTCGATCGCGTTCGTCGAGCAGACGACTTTGCGGATCTCGGTGTCGAAGGCCAGGAACGGCACGAACTCGGCCCAGGCGTTCTCCCACAGCCTGACGATCGCCGGATACTTCTCGCCCCAGACCTCGGCGAACTCCAGAAACCGCTGTTCGGCAGCGGCCTCGGTGGGTGCGGTGTAGATCGGCTTCAACGCCTTGGCGATCGCGTCCCGGTGCTGACGCGACGCGTATTTGAACGAGTTCCTGAGCAGGTGCACCACGCAGGTTTGCACCACCGTCCGTGGCCAGACGGTGTTGATCGCATCGGGCAGGCCGGTCAGGCCGTCGCAGACAGCCATCAGCACGTCCTCGGCGCCGCGGTTCTTCAACTCGGTGCACACGCTCAGCCAGAACTTGGCGCCCTCACCGCCGTCGCCGGCCCACAACCCGAGGATGTCGCGGGTGCCTTCGGCGGTCACGGCCAGGGCCACGTAGATCGGCCGGTTGGCGACCTTGCCGTCACGGACCTTGACGTTGATCGCGTCCAGGAACACCACCGGATACACGCGGTCCAGGGGCCGGTTCTGCCACTCGGCCATGCCGTCCATCACCTTGTCGGTGATCGTGGAGATCGTCTGCCGCGACACCTCGGCGCCATACACCTCGGCCAGATGCGCGCTGATCTCCCCGGTCGTCAGACCCTTCGCCGACAGCGACAGCACCATGTCCTCGACACCGGTCAGCCGGCGCTGCCGCTTGCGGACGATCTGCGGCTCGAACGAGCCGTCCCGGTCGCGGGGCACGGTGATCTCGACCGGGCCGACATCGGTCAGCACCGTCTTGGCCCGCACACCGTTACGCGAGTTCCCGCCGTCCTTGCCGGCCGGATCGTGTTTGTCATAGCCGAGGTGATCGGTGATCTCCCCGTCCAGGGCGGCCTCGATCACCCGTTTGGTCAGGTGCTGCAGCAGACCGCCTTCGCCGGTCAGCTGCAAGCCCGCAGCGCGGGCCTGCTCCACCAGCCGGCCGACCAACTCGGCGTCCACACCCTCCGGCGCCGCCGGATCCTTCTTCTTGGCCACCGCCGAAGTATCCACGGCGGCATCGATCGTCATGGTCATCAGGTGTCTCCTTGATCAGGAGTTACACCGTTATTCGTACAGTCCCGGGCCGGCTGGCGGTCAGTGTCGTTTCCGGCTGGCCGGGGCGACTCTTGGGCGCGGCTGGGTGGGCCGGCTGGCGGTCAGTGTCGTTTCCGGCTGGCCGGGGCGACTCTTGGGCGCGGCTGGGTGGGCCGGCTGGCGGTCAGCGTCGTCTCAGGCCGGCCGGGGCAACTCTCAGGCGCGGCCGGGTGGACCGGCTGGCGGGCTGACGGTCAGTGTCGGTTCGGATTGGCCGAAGCTAGTCCCGGGTGCAGCTGGAGGAATCGGCTGGCCGCCAGGGCTGTCTGCAGGCGTTCGAACAGCGCTGAGAGCCAGCTGACCAAGATCGGCATGCGCTCACGAGCGGGCGCTCCCCGGCAGTATCGGCGAGCGTCCTTGTCGCTGGCGATCATTCCTTCCACAGGCTGAGGGTGCGATCATGCCGCCTGCTCCGGGGCCGGCGGGCACCTGCCGAACCACCATGAGCGGCACCTAGGGAGTTGATCTCGACACTCGGCGAACGGCTGGGCGCGCTCGGCCGTCGGTGAGGCGGGTATTGAGCTGCTGGTTGGGTGGGTGAGCGACGGCTGGGTGTGCTCGGCCGTCGGCGAGGTAGGTGTTGGGGCGCTGGTTGGAGGTGGGGGCGACGGCCGGGCCTGATCGGCCGTCGGCGAGGCACCTGACGGAAGCGGGGTTCGGCCGGCTGGTGGTTGCGTGGCCGGGGGCGAGAGAACAGGCGTAAGCGTCGGCCGGGTTGTGGCAGGCGCGCGCGGTGCGCTGTGGGCGGGCTCGTTGGTTTGGGCGATCGGCTGAGCGAGGGGCGATGGTGGTCCCTGCCGTGCGGTGCCTCCGTGGGGGGAGGTGCGGGCCCTCCATGCCGGGAAGACGTGTGGTGCCTCCTGTTAGGGAAGCGCTGTACCTTCCTGCCGGAAGAGCGGGCTGTGCCTTCCTGCCGGAAGAGCGGGCTGTGCCTTCCTGCGGGGAAGAGCGGGCTGTGCCTTCCTGCGGGGAAGAGCGGGCTGTGCCTTCCTGCGGGGAAGAGCGGGCTGTGCCTTCCTGCGGGGAAGAGCGAGCGGTGCCTTCCTGGAGGGAAGAGCGGGCTGTGCCTTCCTGCCGGGGAGAGCTGAGCGGACAGGAGAGAGGCGGGCGCGCGGCCGACGCGCAACAGGACAGCGTCACTCGCTGCAGCGCTCCACTTTCCTCCCCCGGAGCGCTCCACTTCCCTCCCCGCAAGCGCGCGAACGGCTGTGAGCAGCCTCGGAACGGGGACATTTCCGCCCGGCCGAGCTCGATGTCGGAAACCGGACCGGGTCGATCATGGCTGGGCCCTCCACTCAGCGCCACCCTCCGTGAACTGCGGTTTCGTGCGCGAAAACGGCTCGTGAGCGGGCCCATTCGGGTTGCAGGTGGAGGGAAGTGGAGTAGAGTGGGGCTCAGTGGCAGGACCGAGGAATTTTGCACCGAAGCCTGCCGGCCCGAGTTGAGAGGCGGACCGACTCCACCGCGAAGGAGCGGACGCCACGGCAAGGGGGGAAGGGCCGATGTTCCTCGGCACGCACACCCCGCGCCTGGACGAGAAGGGCCGGCTGATCCTTCCGGCGAAGTTCCGTGATGAGCTGGCGGGAGGTGTCGTGATCACGAAGGGGCAGGAGCGCTGTCTTTACGTGTTCCCGATGCCGGAGTTCCAGCGCATCGCCGGTCAGCTGCGCGAGGCGCCGGTGACGAACAAGGCCGCCCGGGCTTACGGCCGGGTGTTCTTCGCCAGCGCGCACGACGAGGTGCCCGACAAGCAGGGCCGGGTGACGATCCCGGCGCACCTGCGGGAGTACGCGAGTCTCGGGCGCGACCTCGTCGTGATCGGGGCCAGCACACGGGTCGAGATCTGGGACAAGCAGTCCTGGGACGACTACCTCTCGGCGAGCGAGGAAGAGTTCGCCGACATCGAGGAGGGGGTGCTGCCCGGCGGACTGTAAGGCGTGGCACTCGGTGGGCCGCTGGAAATCCGGCCCGGACGCCACTGCCGCCGTACTGCGAGATCTCCAGCCGCTCCCGCTCCTGGCGCCTCTTCCCCGGCGCCAGGCGCGTGTCCGGGGCCGGGTGACACCGGCACGGGACATGAGCGGATGGGGATCTGGCGGTACGGATGGGCGACCGGGCCGGAACGGCAACTGTAGAACCGGGTGAAACGCGGGCGGGTAAGGCAATGGGGGTCGACATGGGGGAGCCGCGGGGCGTACACGTTCCGGTGCTGCTCGAGCGGTGCCTCGAGCTGCTCGCTCCCGCGCTGGAGCTGCCGGGCGCCGTCCATGTCGATTTCACGCTGGGTCTCGGCGGGCACGCCGAGGCGGTGCTCGAGCGTCACCCTGACGTGATCCTGATCGGACTCGACCGGGACACCGAGGCTCTCGCACACGCACGCCGCAGGCTGGAGCGCTTCGCCGGCCGTACGCATCTGGTCCACGCCGTCTACCACGAGCTGCCGCGGGTTCTCGACGAGCTGGAGATCCCGGCGATCCACAGCGGACTGTTCGATCTCGGGGTTTCCTCGCTGCAGTTGGACGAGGCGGATCGCGGGTTCGCCTACGCACAGGACGCTCCGCTGGACATGCGGATGGACCAGTCGCGCGGGATGACCGCCGAGGAGATCGTCAACACGTACGAGCCGGGCGAGCTGGTGCGGGTGCTCCGGCAGTACGGCGAGGAGAAGTTCGCGCCCCGGATCGTCTCGGCGATCGTGCGGGAGCGGGCGAAGGCCCGGATCACCTCGACGGCCCGGCTCGCCGAGCTGGTGAAGGACGCGATCCCGGCCGCCGCGCGCCGAACGGGTGGAAATCCCGCAAAAAGGACTTTTCAGGCACTACGTATTGAGGTGAACGGCGAGCTCGACGTCCTCGAGTCGGCGGTTCCTCATGCTTTGGACGCGTTGGCGCCCAAGGGGCGTCTTGTGGTGATGAGTTATCAATCACTGGAGGACAGGATCGTCAAGCGCGCACTCACCGCGAGGTCGCGCAGCACCGGGCCGATCGACCTGCCGGTCGAGCTTCCCGGGACCGGTCCGACGCTGCGGCTGCTGACCAGGGGGTCGGAGCCGCCCAGCGAGGAGGAGGTGGCGGCGAACCCGAGGGCGGCCTCGGTCAAGCTGCGCGCCGTGGAACGGATCGACGAGCAGGAGCAGGGACGTAGGCACAACCAGGCACCGGGGACCGGCCGCGAACGGCCCCGGATGGCCGGGCCGGCCCGCGGTCGGAAACCCGAGTAACCCGGGGAGACAACGCGCGGGAGACGAGGGCGGTTACGCCCGGGGGCGAAACAGAGGGGGAGGGACGAGCATGAGCGAGCGGGACGACGCGCCGCGGTCGGGGGGCCGGTCGGCGCAGTCGCGCACCACGGCGGGACGGCGTGACCGTGAGGACAGCCGCGATGCGGCGACCCGGGGAACTGGCGTCCGGGGGGTGCGCCAGTTCTCCGTTCGGTCCGACACGCGCCGGTCCGGGATCCAGGACGGCAAGCTCGGACCGGACAAGCCGGGCACGCCCGGCAACCAGACGACAACCAGCCGGGGTACGCGGGGCAGCGCGCCCGCGAGCCAGGCGTCGGCCGGCCGGGGTACGCGCGGCGGAGCGTCCGGGAGCCAGGCGTCGGCGGGCCGGGGTACGCGCGGCGGGGCGCTCGGCGGGGGCAGGCAGGGCGCGTCCGGGAGCCAGGTGACGGCGGGCCGGGGTACGCGGGGCGTGCTCGGCTCGGGCAAGCAGGGCAAGACCGGAGCGGTGGAGGGAACCGCCGCGCTGGCGCTGGAGGTCACCGAGCTGGAGGTCACCGCCGCCGCGCCGCAGCCTGCGGGCCGGCCGCGGCTCTGGGTCGCGCCGCCGGCGCCGATCCGGGCGCCGCGGGCGACGTTCGCCGCCGCGGTGATCGCCGTGGTGCTGGTCGGCGTGCTCGGCATCCTGCTGATCAACACCAAGACGATGGAGCAGTCCTTCCGCCTCGACGCGCTGCGCAAGGAGAAGGTCGCCCTGGACAAGCAGCAGCAGGGGCTGGAGCAGCAGCTGATCCAGGCGTCCAACCCGGGCAACCTGCAGGCCGCGGCCCGCCGGCTGGGCCTGGTGCCGGCCGACGCGCCCGCCATGATCCGGCTGCCGGACGGGAAGATCATCCGTACGCCGACGCCCGGCCGGGGCCAGCCCGCGGTGACCGCCCAGGACGGGCTGACCAACGCCGGCACGCCGACCACGGGCACCGGGAGGTAGGCGCCGTGGCGCCGCGAGACGACGACGAGACACCGCGCCGGGGTACACCTCCCCGGCGCGGTTCGTCGCGTGAGGTTCCGGCTCCCGACGAGCGCGAGGAGGGCGCCGGGCGGCGCGGGCGCTCCGCGATCGGGGACGCCCGGGCCTACACCCCGCGCGGGCGGACCGTGGCCGAGCGGGGCCGGGCGCCGCGTTCCGGGCGCACCACCGACCCGTTCCGGCCGGCGCTGCAGGTGCTCGACGGCGGCGAGACCGGTCAGCGGGCGCGCGGGCGCAACGGGCGTCCCACGAGCCCTCCCGAGGAGCGCGAGCAGCCCCAGCGCGGCCGCCCCGCCCCCGAGCAGGACGATCGGCGGGCTCCCAGCCGTACGCAGAAGGCGCCGGAGAAGGACGACCGGCGCGCACCCAGCCGTACGCAGAAGGCGCTGGAGAAGGACGATCGGCGCGCACCCAGCCGTACCCCGAAGAGGCCTGAGAAAGACGATCGGCGCGCGGCCGAGCGTATGAAGAAGGAGCGCACGCGAGGGCCGGAGAACGGCCGGCCACCGCGCCGGCCGAGGCCGGTGCCGGCCGAGCCGCCGAAGCTCGCCAACAGCACCCGCCGCCTGCGGCTCGGCACCGTGCTGGCGCTGAGCCTGTTCGTGGCGATCGGCGTGCGGCTGGTCGTGCTGCAGGTGGCGACCTCGCCGGCCGAGGCGAAGAGCCTGCTGGACGCCCGGGCGGACCGGCTGACCACGGTCGAGCTGCCGGCGCCGCGCGGGCGCATCCTGGACCGCTCCGGCAAGGTGCTGGCGCACAGCGTCGAGGCGCGCTATGTCTACGCCGACCCGGAGAACCCGGGGCTGCAGCAGAGCATCCCGGCGACCGCCGCGCAGCTGTCGCCGCTGCTGGGCATCTCGCGCTCCGAGCTGATGGCGGACATGCAGCGCAAGAAGGTGCTCGGCGGCTGGACGCAGTTCCGCTACCTGGCGCGCGGTGTGGACATGGCCGTCGCGGACCGGATCGACGCGATGAAGCTGCCCGGCATCTACACGCACAGCGACGAGCGGCGGGACCTGCCCGGCCGGGACCTGGCGGCGAACCTGATCGGCTTCACCGGCGACGACCACCACGGTCTGGCCGGGCTGGAGGCGCGTTACGACGACCTGCTGCACGGCACCGACGGCAAACGGGTCTTCGAGACCGGCAAGGGCAACCTGAACATCCCGATCGCCGGCGGCTACGAGCAGACCACCGCCGCCAAGCCCGGCAGTTCGCTGCAGCTGACCATCGACCGTGACCTGCAGTACCGGGTGCAGCAGATCCTCGGCGCCGAGGCGAAGCAGCGCAACGCCACGGTGGCCGGCGCGGTCGTGCTGGACGCGCGCACCGGGGAGGTGCTGGCGCAGGCGAGCTACCCGCCGTACAACGCGGCCAAGCCGCTGGAGTACCAGCCGGAGGACCGGGTCGACGTGCCGACCAGCGTGGTCACCGACCCGGGGTCGACGCACAAGGCGTTCATCTTCGGCGCCGCGCTGCAGGAGGGCCTGATCACGCCCGAGTCGACCCTGAAGATCGGCCCGGCGATCGACCGGGGTGGCGAGCGGTTCGAGGACACCCACGAGATGCCCAAGAACACCCTGATGACGATGCCGGGGCTGCTCGCCTACTCGTCCAACGTCGGCACGATCCTGATCGGCGAGATGCTCGGCAAGGAGAAGATCTACGAGTACCAGCAGAAGTTCGGGCTGGGTAAGGCGACCGGCGTGGGCATGCCGGGCGAGGCCGAGGGGCAGCTGCTGAAGCCGGAGGACTGGAGCGGCTCAGCGGCCGGTTCGGTGCCGATCGGGCACAGCGTGTCGGCCACGCTGATGCAGATGGCGGCCGGTTACGGCGCGATCGCCAACAACGGCACCTGGATCCAGCCGCACCTGATCAAGGCGACCATCTCCGGCAAGGACGGCAAGGTCAGCGAGGCGGCCGCGCCGGAGACCCGCAAGGTGCTCGATCCGGACGTGGCCGCCGAGCTGCGGACGATGATGGAGGCCGTGGTCGACGTGAAGGGCGGCACCGGCAAGGCCGCGGCGGTGACCGGCTACCGGGTGGCGGGCAAGACCGGCACCGGCAAGATGCTCATCGACGGGCAGTACACCAGCCACAACGCCAGCTCGTTCGTCGGGATGGCGCCGGCCGAGGACCCGCGGTACGTGATCGCGGTGTCGATGGACGTCTCCTCCGGCGGTGGTGGCGACGTGGCTGCCCCGGCGTTCAGCCAGATGATGTCCTTCGCGTTGCTCCGTAACCATGTGCCACCGTCCGGTACGAAGCCGCCGACCTTCAAGATCCATCCATGAGCCCTGGCCGCATGGCGTTGACAGGAACCAGTGCGGCACGGGGTAGGGTCTGACGCCGTGTCCGGCATTCCCCGACCCGAGACCGTCGCGCCGTACCCGTTGCAGCAGCTCGCCGAGCTGCTGCCGGCGGCGCTGACCGGTGGTGACACTGAGGTCACCGGGGTCACGCACAGTAGTGGTTCAGTCCGTCCCGGCGATCTTTACGCCGCGCTGCCCGGTGCGAACCGGCACGGCGCGGAGTTCATCGCCGATGCCGCGCGATCGGGCGCGGTGGCCGTCCTGACGAATCCGGCCGGGCGGGACGCCGCGCTCGCCGCCGGGCTGCCGGTGCTGGTCGCCGACGACCCGCGGGCGGTGCTCGGCGCGGCCTCGGCGGCGATCTACGGCGAGCCGTCCCGGCGGCTCACCATGATCGGCGTGACCGGGACGGCCGGCAAGACGTCGACGTCGTACCTGGTGGAGGCCGGCCTGCGGGCCGCCGGGCTGGTGACCGGCCTGGTCGGCACGGTGGAGACCCGGATCGGCGAGCTCGTGGTGAAGAGCGTGCGGACCACCCCGGAGGCCACCGACCTGCAGGCGATCCTGGCCGCCGGCCTGGAACGCGGCGTGCAGGCCGTGGTCATGGAGGTCTCCAGCCACGCCCTGGTGATGGGCCGGGCCGACGGGATCCGGTTCGCGGCCGGCGGCTACACCAACTTCGGCCAGGACCACCTGGACTTCCACCCGACGTCGGAGGAGTACTTCGCGGCCAAGGCGCGGCTCTTCGACGGCCGGTCCGCGGTCGCGGTGCTCAACCACGACGACCCGGCGCTGCGGCCGCTCTACCAGCCGGAGACGGTCACCTACTCCGCGGCCGGCGACCGGTCCGCGACCTGGTGGGCCTCGGACATCGCGCCCTCGGCTTTCGGCCAGCGGTTCCTCGCGCACGGCCCGGACGGTCTCGTGGTGGAGACCGGCGTGGCGCTGCCCGGCCTGCACAACGTGGCGAACGCGCTGCTCGCGCTGGCGCTGCTGGTCGCGGTGGGTGTCGATCCGGCGGTCGCCGGCCGGGGCATCGCCGACTGCCGGGGCGTCCCCGGCCGGCTGGAGCAGGTCGCGGCCCCCGGCGAGGTGCTCGGCGTGGTCGACTACGCGCACAAGCCCAACGCGATCGTCGCCGCGCTCGCCGCGCTGCGCGAGCTGGCCACGACGCGAGGCGGCAGGCTGATCTGCGTGATCGGCGCCGGCGGTGACCGGGACAAGGGCAAGCGGCCGCTGATGGGCGAGGCCGCGGCGCAGGGCGCCGACCTGGTGATCATCACGGACGACAACCCCAGGACCGAGGACCCCGCATCCGTACGCGCTGCCGTGCGCGCCGGGGCGGAGGGCGCGGCGACGGCTGCCAAGGTCGTCGAGGTGGCCGGCCGTCGTGCGGCGATCGACGAGGCGGTCCGGATGGCCGCGGCCGGCGACGTGATCGCGGTGCTGGGCAAGGGCAACGAGCAGGGCCAGGAGGTCAACGGCGAGGTGCTGCCGTTCGACGACCGCATCGAGCTGGCCGCCGCGCTGGAGGGCCGACCATGATTACCATGACCTTCGCCGAGATCGCTGAGATCACCGGCGGCCGGCTGGTCAACGCCGCGGAGACGGTGACCGTGACCGGGCCCGTCGAGTACGACTCCCGCAAGGTCGGCCCGGGTGGCCTGTTCGTCGCGTTCGCCGGCGAGAAGGTGGACGGGCACGACTTCGCCGCCGCCGTGGTCGAGGCCGGCGCGGCCGGGGTGCTCGGCACCCGGGACACCGGTGCGCCGGGCGTCGTCGTCGCCGACCCCCTCGCCGCGCTGGCCGCCCTGGCCCGGGTGGTGGTGTCCCGGCTGGACAAGCTGACCGTGGTCGGGCTGACCGGGTCGTCCGGGAAGACCACGACCAAGGACTACATCGGGCAGCTGCTCGGCCGGCTCGGGCCGACCGTGGCGCCGGCCGGGTCGCTCAACAACGAGCTGGGCTTTCCGTACACGGTGCTGCAGGCGACCACCGAGACCCGGTTCCTGGTGCTGGAGATGGGCGCCCGGGGGATCGGCCACATCCGGTACCTGACCGAGATCGCCCAGCCGCGGATCGGCGTCGTCCTGAACGTCGGCGCGGCGCACATCGGCGAGTTCGGCTCGGTCGAGGGGACCGCCCTGGCGAAGGGCGAGCTGGTCGAGGCGCTGCCGTCGTCCGGTGTCGCGATCCTGAACGCTGATGATCCGCTGGTGTCCGCCATGGCGTCCCGCACCTCCGCTGCCGTCGTGGCTGTGGGCGAGGATTCCTCGGCGGCATTGCGGGCGACCGAGGTGGCCGTGGACTCCACGGGGCGCGCCTCGTACCAGCTTGTTTCCGGCGACAAATCGGGGAATGTCCGGTTGGCGGTCGCCGGGCGGCACCAGGTGGCGAACACCCTGGCCGCCGCCGCGGTGGCGCTCGCCGCGGGCATGGACTTCGACGAGCTGACCGCCGCGCTCGGCGAGGTCGGCATCGTCTCCGGCCGCCGGATGGACGTCTTCGACCGGCCGGACGGCGTGCGGGTCATCGACGACTCGTACAACGCCAACCCGTCGTCGACCGCGGCCGCGCTGCGGGCGCTGGCCGCGATGGGCGAGGGCCGGCGCACCACCGCCGTGCTGGGCTACATGGCCGAGCTCGGCGAGTTCGAGGTGTCCGGGCACGCCGAGGTGGGGCGGCTCGCCGCCGAGCTCGGGGTGGACCGGCTGATCGCGGTGGCCGGCAACGCCCGGCCGATCCTGGACGGTGCCGCCGGCTTCACGGGGTGGCCGGGCACGGCGTATCTCGCCGCCGACCAGGACGCCGCAATCGAGATCTTGAAGGAGGACCTGCGCGCCGACGATGTCGTGCTGGTCAAGGGTTCCCGGTACCGCACATGGGACGTCGCCGACTGGCTGCGGCGTTCCGAGGAGGTTCAGCCCACGTGAGGGCAGTCATCGTCGCGGCCGCGGTCGCCTTTCTCATCTCGCTGTTCGGCACCCCGATCGCCATCCGGGTCTTCTCGGCCCTCAAGGCCGGACAGCCGATCCGCTCCATCGGCCCCGCCACCCACATGGGCAAGAAGGGCACCCCGACGATGGGCGGGGTGGCGTTCATCATCGCCACGGTCTTCGCGTACGTCGCCGGGCACCTGGCCCTGACCACGCTCCCGGAGCGGCAGATCGCCCAGGAGAAGCCGACCATGACCGCGCTGGTCCTGCTCGGCATCTTCGTCTTCTGCGGCGCGGTCGGCTTTCTGGACGACTTCCTGAAGGTCCGCAAGCGCAACTCGGACGGTCTCAGCGCCAAGGGCAAGCTGCTCGGCCAGCTGATCATCGGTACCGGCTTCGGCATCGCCGCGCTCTACTTCCCGAGCACCAACGGGCAGACGGTGGCCAGCGAGCGGATCTCGTTCATCCGGGACGTGGACTGGCTGGACGTCGGCAAGGTCGGCTCGGTCATGGTCTTCGTCTTCGTGATCATGGCGATGTCCAACGGCGTGAACCTCACCGACGGTCTGGACGGTCTCGCCACCGGCGCGTCGATCCTGGTGCTCGGTGCGTACTCGCTGATCGGTTTCTGGCAGTACCGGCACTGGTGCGGTGACGACGACTACGTCGGCGAGGCGGGCTCGCTCACCGCGCAGCACTGTTATCAGGTCCGAGATCCGCTGGAGATCGCGATGATCGCGGCCGCCGCGGCGGCGGCGTGTGTCGGCTTCCTCTGGTGGAACACCAACCCCGCGCGGATCTTCATGGGCGACACCGGCGCGCTGGCGCTGGGCGGCCTGATCGGCGGTCTCGCGGTGGCCACCCGGACCACCCTGCTGTCGGTCATCATCGGCGGCCTCTTCGTGATCATCACGATGTCCGTGGTCATCCAGATCATCTCGTTCAAGACCACCGGTAAACGTGTCTTCCGGATGTCGCCACTGCAGCACCACTTCGAACTGGCGGGCTGGAGCGAGGTCAACATCGTGGTCCGGTTCTGGATCATCGCGGGCATCTGCGCCGCGATCGGCCTGGGCCTGTTCTACAGCGAGCACCTGGCGGTCATGGGATAGATCTCGCGCGACACGCCCGAGACGTGACGGCCCCCGATGTGGACACCGGACGATGATGAGGGAATGGCGGACGACCGTACTCCGATGGCCCGCCCGTCGCTGAGCCGGCAGCTGCTGCCCGCGGTGCACGGGCTGCTGGCTCGACCCCTGTCGTCGTACTACCTGCTGATCGCCAGCTCGGGTCTGCTGCTGCTGATCGGGCTGACCATGGTCTTCTCGGCGACCAGCGTGAAGGCGTACGCGGAGAACGGTGACGCGTTCTCCGCGCTCAGCAGCCAGGCGGTCTACGCGCTGCTCGGCCTGGTGGCGTTCTGGGTCTGCCAGCGGCTGCCCGCGCTCACCCTGCGCACCCTCGGCAAGTACATCCTCGGGGCGGCGATCGTGCTGCTGGTGATGCTCGCCGTGCTCAACGCGCTGGCCTCGGCGGGGATCGGCAAGGGCCAGCTGGGCCCGATCCGCGCCGACCTGAACTGGCTGTACTTCGGGCCGGTCAGCATGCAGCCGGGCGAGTTCGCCAAGGTCGGCATGGTGCTCTGGGGCGCCGACGTGATCGCCCGCAAGGGCCGGGCGCTCGGGCACTGGCGGGAGCTGGCGATGCCGCTGTTCCCGGTGGTCGGCCTGCTCTTCGTCCTGGTCGGCTACAACGACCTCGGCACCATGCTGGTGCTGCTGGCGCTCATCGTCGGCCTGCTCTGGGCGGCCGGCGTACGGATGCGGTTCTTCGCCGCCCTGGGCGTGCTCGGCCTGGCCGGCATCAGCCTGCTGATCGCCGCGGCGTCGCGGGGCGCCGGCTCCGGCGCCCAGGACGCCGAGAACTACCGGCTGGCGCGGCTCACCAGCTTCCTCACCCCGCTGGAGAAGTGCGACCTGGAGGGCATCTGCTACCAGATCCTGCAGGGCCGCTCGGCGATCTTCGAGGGCGGCTGGTTCGGAGTCGGGCTCGGCAAGAGCGCGCTGAAGTGGGGCTGGGTCCCGGAGGCCGACAACGACTTCATCTTCTCGATCCTCGCCGAGGAGCTCGGCGTGGTCGGCTGCGCGGTGGTGCTGGCGCTGCTCTCGGTGCTGGCCTACACCGGCTTCCGGATCGCGCGCCGCTCGACCGACCCGTTCCGCCGGCTCGCCGCCTCCGCGATCACCACCTGGCTGGTCGCCCAGGCCGTGATCAACATGGGCGGCGTGGTCGGCCTGCTGCCCATCACCGGCCTCCCGCTGCCGTTCATCTCCGCAGGTGGCAGCGCCCTCGTGGTGACCCTGGCGGCGATCGGCATGCTGGCCTCGTTCGCCCGCGCCGAACCCGAGGCGGCCCGAGCCCTGAACGCCCGTCCGACGCCGAGATGGGTGCGACTAGTCTGGGCCCCGCTGCCGCCGGTCCCCCCGCCGCGGCGGCCGGGCAAGCCGGGCAATCGGGCACCCGCTGACTCGGGGAGCGGAAGGAGACGGTGATGGGTCCGCTGCGGTCGGTCGTCCTCGCCGGAGGAGGCACCGGCGGTCACATCTATCCGCTGCTCGCCTTCGCCGATGCTCTGCGGCGCCACTTCCCGGAGATCCGGATCACCACGCTGGGCAGCCCGAAGGGCATGGAGAACCAGCTGATCCCGGCGGCCGGCTACGACCTGCGGGTCATCCCGGCGTTCCAGCTGCCCCGCACGCTGAACATGGACCTGCTGCGCACCCCGGACCGGATGTACCGGTCGGCGGCCGCGGCCGGCGAGATCATCGACGAGGTGCGGGCCGAGGTCGTGGTCGGCTTCGGCGGTTACGTCTCGGTGCCGGCCTATCTGGCTGCCTGGCGGCGCGAGCTGCCGATCGTGATCCACGAGGTCAACGTGCCGCCGGGCGTCGCCAACCGGATGGGCATGAAATTCACCAAGCGCCTCGCCGTCGGCTTCCCGCACCAGCTGGAGCAGGCCGAGTCGCTGCGCAACGCCCGGCTGGTCGGCGTGCCGCTGCGCACCGGGATCACCCGGATGGACCGGCCGGCGCTGCGCCCGCAGGCGCTCTACCACTTCGGCCTGCGGCCCGACCTGCCGGTGCTCTTCGTCTCCGGCGGCTCGTCCGGCGCCCGCACCATCAACCTGGCGGTCGCCGCGGCGGCCAAGCGGCTGGCCCACGCCGGCATCCAGGTGCTGCACGTGCAGGGCGGGCGCAACGACCCGTTCGAGGTGCCGAAAGACCTGCCGGTGCCCTATGTCGTCGTGCCCTACCTGTCGAACATGGAGCTCGGATACGCTGCCGCCGACCTGATGCTCTGCCGGGGCGGGGCGATCACGGTCGCCGAGACCACCGCGCTGGGCATGCCGGCCATCTACGTGCCGTACCCGTTCAGCAATCAGGAGCAGCGGCGCAACGCGCTGCCGGTGGTGGAGGCGGGTGGCGGCCTGCTGGTCGACAACAGCGAGCTGACCCCGGACTGGATCGAACGCAACATCATCCCGCTGGCGCGGGACCGGCAGCGGCTGGCCGCCATGGGTCACTCCGCCGCCGGGTACGGGCGCCGCGACGGTGACGAGCAGCTGCTGCGCTTCGTTCTGGAAGCGGTGAGCTGATGAGCCTGATTGAGGGAGTGGATCTGTGAACACGGCGGAGCTGACGCCGGCCGGCGAGATGACCGCCGAGGACCTGGGCAGCGTGCACCTGATCGGGATCGGCGGGGTCGGCATGGCCGGCCTGGCCCGGCTCCTGCTGACCCGCGGCGTGCCGGTCTCCGGCAGCGAGCTGCGGGAGTGGCCCGCGCTGGCCGCGCTGCGCGCGCTCGGCGGCACGGTGCACATGACGCACGTGGAGTCGAACCTCGACGGCGTCGACACGGTCGTCTACTCGACCGCGATCCCGCAGGACCACATCGAGCTCGCCGAGGCGCGCCGCCGCGGCCTGCGGGTGCTGCACCGCTCCGAGGCCCTCAAGGCCGCCATGACCAACCGGCAGAGCGTCGCCGTCGCCGGTACCCACGGCAAGACCACCACCACCTCGATCATGACGGTGATCCTGCAGCACGCGGGACACGACCCGTCGTTCGTGATCGGTGGCGAGATCTCCGAGGCGGGCGCGGCCGGCCACCACGGCACCGGCCCGCACTTCGTGGTCGAGGCCGACGAGAGCGACAAGTCCTTCCTGATCTACCGGCCGCACGTCGCGATCATCACGAACATCGAGGGCGACCACCTCAACAACTGGGGTGACCTGGACTCGCTGAAGGCGGGCTTCCTGGAGTTCGGCTCGCTCGCCGACGGCTTCGTGGTCACCTGCGCGGACGGGCCGGGCACCGAGGAGCTGATCACCGGGCTGCGGGCGGCGGGCAAGACCGTCTACACCTACGGCGAGTCGGCCGACGCGGACCTGCGGATCAGCGACGTGGTCTCCTCGGTCAGCGGCGTGCGCTACCAGGCCGAGCTGGAGGGCAAGCCGCTCGGCGAGATCAAGCTGGCGCTGCCCGGCAAGCACATGGGCCTGAACAGCGCGGCCACCGTGCTGACCGCGCTCAAGCTGGGCCTGCCGCTGGAGAAGGTGGTCGAGGCCCTGGAGTCCTTCCCGGGGGTCCGGCGCCGGTTCGAGCGCAAGGGCATCGCCGCCGGCGTGCGGGTCTACGACGAGTACGCCTACCACCCGACCTCGGTCAAGGCGGCCCTGCGCACGCTGCGCGAGGTGGCCGGGGACGGCCGGCTGCTCGTGGTCTTCCAGCCGTACCGGGTCTACCGCACCCGGGACCTGCAGGCCGAGCTCGCCGACGCGCTCCAGGTCGCCGACGAGGTGATCTGCATGGAGGTGTTCGGGCCGGGCGAGACCCGCAACCCGGGCGAGGGCGGCCGGGCGCTGACCGCGGCGATCGACCTGCCCGCCGAGCACAAGGTCTTCGTGCCGGACTGGGAGGACGTCCCGGACGAGGTGGTCCGGCGCAGCCGTCCCGGTGACGTGGTGGTGACCATGGGCGCGCCGCCGATCTCGCTGATGGGCGACGAGCTGCTGGCCGCGCTCGCCGAGGCGGACCAGCAGCCGGACCTGGCGAGGTAGCACCGGTGGCGGGCGGGGGCACGCGCAACTGGCGGCTGGTACGGGCCGACACGGACGCCGTACCGCCATCGGCGCGCCGGTTCATGGCCCGGGCCCGCCAGCGGCGGATGCGTGCCGCGCTGCCCTGGGCGGTCGGCCTGGCCGTGCTGCTCGTCGCCGGCGCGCTGGTCTGGGTCGTCTACGGCACCTCGGCGCTGGGTGTCCGGCGGGTCCAGGTGGTCGGCGCCGAGCTGCTCAGCCAGGACCAGGTGCGGGAGGCCGCGGCCGTTCCCGCCGAGCAGCCGCTGGCCCGGGTGGACCTGGACGAGGTCGGCGCCCGGGTGCGCGGCCTGCCCGCGGTGGACCGGGTGGTGATCAGCCGCAGCTGGCCGTCGACGCTGGTGGTCGAGGTGGTGGAGCGCACCCCGGTGGCGGCCGTGCCGGCCCGGGGTGGGCAGTTCCTGCTGATCGACGACGAGGGCGTGCCGTTCCGGGCGGTGGCGAAGCAGCCGCGCGGGCTGCCGCTGGCCCGGCTCGCCACACCGGGCCCGGCGGACGCGAACACCGGGTCGGCGCTGACCGTGCTCGGCGAGCTCAGTGACGATCTGCGCGAGCAGCTGGTGGCGGTGGTCGTCGCCTCGCCGGTGCAGATCCGGCTGGAGTTGCGCAAGGGCCGCGTCGTGATCTGGGGCGACGACACCAAGAGCGACGAGAAGAGCAAGGTGGCCACCGCGCTGCTGCGGCAGAAGGGCGACGAGATCGACGTCAGCGCCCCGTCGGTGGTGACTATCAGGTAGCTACTCGACTAAACGGACAACTAGCCACGAACGGAATATAACGTTCGAGGTTACGGGTGAGTCGGATACTCACCACGTAAGCGGACGCGACACGCCGCTCCGGGTCTTTGGCTGCGGCGGGATGTCCGCATACGTTGCGTCGAGAGGTTCGAGTGGTTGACATAACTCTAAACCTCTAGTAGAGGGTGAGGGTTTCCTCGCCCTCCCTTGTACGGCAGCGGATGTCGAAGTGCGGTTCCTCCTCGAACCGCAGGGGCCCTTGACATCCGCCAACCCCGGAAGGGAAGGCTGAGCCCGATGACACCTCCGCACAACTACCTTGCGGTCATCAAGGTCGTCGGCATCGGCGGCGGCGGCGTGAATGCCGTGAACCGCATGATCGAGGTTGGGCTCAAAGGCGTCGAGTTCATCGCGATCAACACCGATGCCCAGGCCCTCTTGATGAGCGACGCCGACGTGAAACTCGATGTCGGCCGGGAGCTGACCCGTGGTCTGGGCGCCGGCGCTCAGCCCGAGGTCGGCAAGAACGCCGCCGAGGACCACCGGGACGAGATCGAAGAGGTGCTCAAGGGCGCCGACATGGTCTTCGTCACCTGTGGCGAGGGCGGCGGCACCGGCACCGGCGGCGCTCCCGTGGTGGCGAACATCGCCCGCAAGCTCGGGGCGCTCACCATCGGCGTGGTCACCCGGCCGTTCTCGTTCGAGGGCAAGCGGCGCCAGGTGCAGGCCGAGGCCGGCATCGACGAACTGCGCAACCAGTGCGACACGTTGATCGTGATCCCGAACGACCGGCTCCTGGCGCTCGGCGACCGCGGCATCAGCATGATGGACGCGTTCCGCCAGGCCGACCAGGTGCTGCTCTCCGGTGTGCAGGGCATCACCGACCTGATCACCACGCCGGGTCTGATCAACCTGGACTTCGCCGACGTCAAGAGCGTCATGTCCGGCGCGGGCAGCGCGCTGATGGGCATCGGCAGCGCCCGCGGCGACAACCGAGCGGTCGAGGCGGCCGAGAAGGCGATCTCCAGCCCGCTGCTGGAGCAGAGCATGGACGGCGCGCGCGGCGTGCTGCTCTCCATCGCCGGCGGTTCCGACCTCGGCCTGTTCGAGATCAACGACGCGGCGCAGCTGGTCACTGACGCGGCGCACCCGGACGCGAACATCATCTTCGGCGCGGTCATCGACGACGCGCTCGGCGACGAGGTGCGGGTCACGGTGATCGCGGCGGGCTTCGACGGGGGTGCGCCCTCGTACAAGCCGGCCGAGCCGGTCCGCAAGGTTCCGGCGCCCGCGCCCGGCGGCACCACCACGCCGGCGACTCCGCCGGTCCCGGTGAGCACCACGCCGTCCACGACGACCCCGCCGCCGGCCCCGCGCCGGATGCTCTTCGACGACGTGGACGTGCCGGACTTCCTGAAGAACGGCTCCTAGTCTTCATCGATGGGCGACGACAACGGGCGGCGGGCCGAGCTCGCCGCCAATCTTCAGCGGGTCCGGGAGCGGATCGACCGCGCCTGTGAGGCGGCCGGGCGGCCGCCGGGGGCGGTCACGCTGACCGCGGTGACCAAGACGTACCCGGCGAGTGACGTGCTGTTGCTCGCCGGGCTCGGCGTCACCGACGTCGGGGAGAACAAGGACCAGGAGGCGGCCGCCAAGGCGGCCGAGGTCCGCGCCGCCGGCGCGGAGCTGCGCTGGCACTTCGTCGGCCGGCTGCAGCGCAACAAGGCCAGGTCGGTCGTACGGTACGCCGACGTGATCGAGTCCGTGGACTCCGAGCGCCTGGCCGTGGCCCTGGGCCGGGCCGCCGCCGACCGGCCGGTCCCGCTCGACGTGCTGATCCAGGTCAGCATCGACGGCGACCCCGAGCGCGGCGGCGTGATTGAAAATGATCTTTGGCGGGTATCCGACTCGGTGGCCTCATCGGACGGTCTGCGGCTCGGTGGCGTGATGGCTGTCGCGCCACTGGGCTGGGACCCCGACCGGGCGTTCGAGAAGCTGGCTGTCCTCGCTGGACAACTGGCCGAACGGCACCCGGGCGCCACGACGGTCTCGGCGGGCATGAGTGGTGATCTCGAAGCGGCCGTCCGGCACGGAGCGACACACGTACGGATCGGTACTTCTTTACTCGGGATGCGAAACTCGCTGCGGTAGCCTTGCGGCGGGCAGCAAACTACACAGGTGTTGTTTTACGCGACGAGCCTCTCCGACCGGCCGGCGCGTCCGACGACGCAGCGTCGCAGCGGGTCGTGGGTCCGAATCGGATTCGCAACGTCGGCCCGCACAAGGGGGGACGCGGCACGCCGAGGGGCGCGGGCCGCACGGCTGACGGAGGTGGGGGCATGGACTCTTCCCAGGGAGGGGCGGCATGAGCGGGGCGTTTCGCAAGGCGGGCGTCTGGCTCGGCCTCGTCGAGGAGGACGACGACCGGGGGTACGACGACCGTAACTACCGGGAGAGCTCCTACCGCGGCCGGGACCGCGACCGTGATCGTGACCGGGACCGCTACTCCAGCGACCACCGTTACTCGGACGACTTCGCCGACGAGGACGAGGTCGAGGAGGAGCGCCCGGTTCCGCGGACGCGGCCGGAGCGCTCCAGCCACAGCCGGCTCGGTGAGCGGGTCTCGTCGGCCCGGGCCGACCTGGACCGGGAGGAGAACGAGCGGCTCGATCGGGCGAGCGTGCGTTCCATCACCCGGTCCACCGTCGCCCCGGAGCAGTCCGACGCGTTCACCTACTCCACCCGGGAGAACGCGGCGCTCAAGCCGCAGCCCGTGGTGCACCAGCCGCCGGTGCCGCAGCGGCC
The DNA here is from genome assembly GCF_040638955.1 of Actinoplanes sp. NPDC024001. Taxonomy (NCBI): domain Bacteria; kingdom Bacillati; phylum Actinomycetota; class Actinomycetes; order Micromonosporales; family Micromonosporaceae; genus Actinoplanes; species Actinoplanes sp. NPDC024001. Next base: position 6,891 of record NZ_JBEZZB010000082.1, on the reverse strand, counting down.
GGTGGAGGAGGAGCAGCGTTACCAGATCACCACGCTGCACCCGACCACCTACCGGGAGGCGCGCACCATCGGCGAGCACTTCCGCGACGGTGTGCCCGTGATCATCAATCTCACCGAGATGGATGAGTCGGACGCCCGCCGGCTGGTGGACTTCGCCGCCGGGCTGGCCTTCGGCCTGCGGGGTACGATCGAGCGCGTGACCAACCGGGTTTTCCTGCTCTCACCGGCAAATGTCCAGGTCACCGCGGAGGACAAGGCCAAGATCGCTGAGGGCGGCTTCTTCACCCAGAGTTGATTGAGTCGAAGCTGACTGACCCGAACGAGGGATCCGCCTGACGTGCTGTCGATCGTGTTCCAGAGCCTCTACGTGCTGCTGTACCTCTTCTTCATCGTGCTGCTGGCCAGGTTCGTCCTGGGTGCGGTGCTCCAGTACGGACGGCGGTGGCAGCCCAGCCGGGGCGCCTCCGCCGGACTCGAATCGGTGTGGAGCGTCACGGATCCGCCCCTCAAGGCGTTGAGGCGTGTGATCCCACCGCTGCGCATTGGTAACGTGAGTTTGGACCTGGCTTCCATCGTGCTGCTGGTTATCCTGTTCGTGCTCATGAACTTCGTGCTGGCCCCACTGATCCGTACCTACAGCTAGACAGCAGCCCCGCCCCAACCGCGGCCGCGACTGACCCGAGGAGTTTCGATGCCGCTGACCCCGGCCGACGTGCACAACGTCGCCTTCAAGAAGCCCCCGATCGGCAAGCGGGGGTATGACGAGGAGGAGGTCGACGCCTTCCTTGACGAGGTGGAGCGCGAGCTCGCCCGTCTGATCGAGGAGAACAACGAGCTGCGCGCCCAGGTGGAGCGCGGCGGTCGGGGTGGCGCACCAGCCGGCCCGGGTGCCGACCCCCGCATGGCTGCCGAGCTCAACGACCTCAAGGCCCAGCTCGACCGGGTGCAGCGGGACAAGACTGCGGCCGAGCAGGCCGCCCGGCAGATGCAGGCCGAGCTGGAGCAGGTGCGGGCTCAGGGCCCCGGCCCCAGCAGCGGCCCCACCGGCGCCGACGGCGAGCAGCAGGCCCTGCGCGTGCTGATGATGGCCCAGCGCACCGCCGACGACCACGTGTCCGACGCCCGGCGCGAGGCCGACAAGCTTCTCTCCGACGCCCGTTCCAAGGCGGAGGAGGTCACCCGCGAGGCCCGGGCCAAGGCCGACGCCCTCGAGCGCGACGCCCGCCAGCGGCACCAGGAGGCCATGGGCGGCCTGGACGCCAAGCGGACCGCGCTGCAGAAGCACATCGAGGAGCTCAAGCAGTTCGAGCGGGAGTACCGCACCCGCCTGAAGGCTTACCTCGAGAGCCAGCTGCGTGACCTGGACGGTCGTGGCCAGGGCCTGGAGGCCGAGATGGCGCGGGCCGACGCCAGTCGCGCGGTCGGTGGCTCCGGTGGTCTCGCCGCGGCCGGCCTCGCCGGGTCGTACGGCGGGAGCCGCACCAACTCCATCGAATCGGGTCGCTGACCGCACGCCCTGACACACCGCGACGAGGATGAGCCATGATCGTTGCTAGTCTCCTGCTCATCCCCGTCGCGGTGTTGTTTCTCGCGCTCGGTCTGATCAATGGTTCGAGCAGTCTTCTCATAGCTTCGATCGTGGTCAGTCTGCTGGCCGCGGTCGCTCTGGTGATCGGCGCCCGGCAGGCCGCGGTCGCCCGCCGCCTCGCCGCCACCGACGGCGCCAAGCGTGCCGCTCCGATGCCGGAGGCACCCACCCGAGGGGGCCGGCCGGAGCCGTACGGCGCTGAGCCCGTCGATGCCGATTCTGCCTCTGTGGCGGCGGCGTCCGCAGGCGATTCGATGACCTACGACGACGATGCGGTTCTCGCCGATCAGGCCGGCGCCGCGACGGTCGAGGACGACGACGCCGACCGGGCCCGCGCCGCCGGCGCCCGGGACACGTCGGCCCATCTGGGTGACGAGGACGACGCCGTTCCGTCCGCTGCCGCAGACTATGCCCAATCTGACTCCGCGCCCGAAACGCCCGCTCCCGCCGGCGCCCCCGAGCCCGCGGCCGAGGACTACGAGCGCGCCTCCTCGACGATCGGCGCGGCCCGCAGCACCGAGCCGGAGGACCGGTCCTGGCGCCGGCCGGCCGAGGCGGCCGATTCCCCCGCCGACGAGTTCGACGAGCCGGACGACGACGACCCGGACGACGAGCCGCTGCCCCAGTCCGTGCGCCCCGCCGACGCGGTGCTGATCGCCCGGCTGGACCTCGAGGTGCTGGTGGTCGACGGGCGCCCGCGCTATCACATGGCGGACTGCCCGCACCTGGTCGGCCGGCTGACCGAGCCGCTGCCGGCGAACGAGGCGGTGGAGCTGGGGTTCAGCCCGTGCGGTCTGTGCCGCCCGGTGGACCGGCTGGTCGCCGCCGTGGCGCACCGCTGACCGGAGCGGGCATGACGGACTCGGTTCCGGTGCGGGTGCGGCCCGGAGCGGGCCGGACCCGGGTGGGCGGGCGCTATGACGGCCCGCACGGGCCGGCGCTGATCGTCGCGGTGGGTGCCCCGCCGGTCGACGGCAAGGCCACCGAAGCGGTCCGGCGGGCGCTGGCCGACGCCCTGGGTGTCCGCCCGGCGCAGGTGGCTCTCCGGCTCGGGGCGACCAGCCGGGACAAGGTCTTCACCGTCTCGGCGCCCGCGGACCGGTGGGCGCAGCGGCTCGCCGAACTCCGGGACGGCGTCTGATGACTGCATGTGAGGGTGGCGTCACCTAAGGTGTATCGTCGGTTATCCGACGAGCCGGTGACCTCTTCGTACCGTTTTGTCGGGCCCGAGGGGAATGGCGGGTTGTCGGGGTACTTCACCTTCCGTATCCTTGCCACCCTCACCGAGTGCGCGGCCTGCTTTCCCGCCGCGCCATTTGTGCACGTGGGGGAAGATCTACGGCGGCGATCGCCCCCTGACCGGGGGCGAGATCGCGCACCGCCGACAGGAAAACGGGGACAGACAGGGGACAGGCGGCACGGCCCCGGGCCCGCCGCCGGTGATCCCGGAGACCGCTGATCGCCGCGCCCGGCGCGGCCGAGGGAGCGACGATGGCCAAGGCAACCGACATCCGGACCGGTTCCACCGGTGGGTCCGCCGCGGAGCGCAACCGTTCCGAGGGAGAGACCGAACAGATCCGGCAGGCTCTGGTCGCGCGGCTAACCGAGCTTCAGGCCGAGTACGATCAGGCGCTCAGCGAGATCACCGAGTTGCAGCGCGAGCGGCTCGCCGACTCGGCCGGGGACGACCAGGCCGACACCGGCACCAAGACGTTCGAGCGGGAGCAGGAGATCACGCTGGCCAACAACCTGCTCGAGCGGATCACACAGGTGGAACGCGCCATCGATCGGCTCGGCGCGGGCAACTACGGTTGGTGTGAGCGGTGCGGCAACCAGATCCCGGTCGAGCGACTGGCTGCGTTCCCGTCCGCCACGCTGTGTGTCTCCTGTAAGCAGTTGGAGGAACGACGCTGAACGCCGACGAGCCGGCGCCCGTGGACAAGCGTCCACGGTTCGCCCCCCGTGCCGTGGCCATCCTGGCCGTCACCGCGGTCATCGCCGTGGCGGTCGACCAGTGGACCAAGCACCTGTCCACCGAGAACCTGGAGCCCGGCGAGCCGGTCCGGATCCTCGGCGGCCTGATCCACCTCTCGCTGCTGCGCAACAGCGGGGCGGCGTTCAGCTTCGGCAGTTCGTACACCTGGGTCTTCCCGATCATCACCACGGTGGTGGTCGGCTGGATCGCGTGGATGGCGACCCGGCTGCGCTCGGTGCCGTGGGCGATCGCGCTCGGCCTGGTGCTCGGCGGCGCGCTGGGCAACCTGACCGACCGGCTGTTCCGGGCGCCCGGTTTCCTGCACGGCCACGTGGTCGACATGATCAGCGTCTTCGGGCCGTACGGGGAGTACTTCGCGGTCTTCAACATCGCCGACAGCTGCCTGAGCGTCGGCGTGGTGCTCGCCGTGCTGCTGGAGCTCACCGGGCGCCAGCGCGACGGCAGCCGCATCCCGAGCAAGAAGAACGCACCCCAGCCGGCCGCCGGCACCGGGACGGAGGAGAGGGCATGAGCGAGCTTGCGAGCGAATCATCCAGCTCAGTCGTGAACTCATGCCGACGCCGGAGCGCAGCGGAGGTGGCGGCATGAGCGGACAGCGTTCCCTGCCGGTGCCGGACGGTCTCGACGGGATGCGGCTGGACCAGGCCGTGTCCCGGCTCTTCGGCCTCTCCCGGACCGCCGCCGCCACCCTGGTCGAGTCCGGCGACGCCCTGGTGGACGGGGTGGCCCGGAACAAGTCGGAGAAGGTCGCCGCCGGCTCCTGGCTGGAGGTCACCCTGCCCGCGCCGGTCGCGGCGCCGGCCGTGGTGGCCGAGCCGGTGCACGGCCTCGGCATCATCTACAGCGACGACGACATCGTGGTGGTGGACAAGCCGGTCGGTGTCGCCGCCCACCCGAGCCCCGGCTGGACCGGCCCGACCGTGGTCGGCGGCCTGGCCGCGATGGGGCAGAACGTCGCGACCAGCGGCGCCGCCGAGCGGCAGGGCGTGGTGCACCGGCTCGACGTCGGCACCACCGGCCTGATGGTGGTGGCCAAGAGCGAGTCGGCGTACAGCTTCCTGAAGCGGGCCTTCAAGGAGCGCGAGGTGGAGAAGCGCTACCACGCGGTGGTCCAGGGCCACCTCGACCCGCTGCGCGGCACCATCGACGCCCCGATCGACCGGCACCCCACCGCTGACTACAAGTTCGCGGTGATGTCCGGTGGCAAGCCCAGCGTCACCCACTACGACACGCTCGAGGCGTTCCGCTCGGCCAGTCTGGTCGACGTGCGGCTGGAGACCGGGCGCACCCACCAGATCCGGGTGCACTTCTCGGCGATGCGCCACCCGTGTGCCGGTGACCTGACGTACGGGGCGGACCCCACCCTGGCGGCCCGGCTGAAGCTGACCCGTCAGTGGCTGCACGCCCGCGAACTGGCGTTCCTGCACCCCCGAACGCACGAGGAGGTGCGGTTCGTCAGCGATTACCCTGACGACCTGAAGTACGCGCTGGACGTCCTGGAGGACGCCGGCTGACCGTCGGGAGTATCAGGTGGGCCCCGCGCACCGACTGCGGGCGGTCCTCGTCCGGTTCGGGGGCGGCTCGCTCCGGTTGCAGATCATGACCGGAGTGGCGCTGGCGGCTACCGTCGCGCTGGTTCTCGGCGTGCTCTGGGCCGACCGTGACCTGCCCTCCGGCGACGAGCCGGGCGACGTGGTCCGGGTCGGCGTCGTCGAGGGCCAGTCGGTCTCCGGCTATCTGCGGGCCTCGCAGGACGAACTCGACCGGCTCACCGACCCCTCGGCCCCGGTGGCCGGGGACACCTGGGCGCTGGTCAGCCTCCGGGCGTACGCGGTGCCGGCCCGCCTGGCCGGACTGCTGGGCGGGGTGGCGGTGGCGCAGGTGTACGCGCGGGTGCCGCTGCCGGAGGCGCGGACCCAGGTGACCCGGATCCCGGTCTACCGGATGCCCGACGACGTGACCAGCGGGATGCTGAACGCGGCGCTGACCCGGGATCAGGAGCAGGCCGACTATCTGCGGCTGAGCCGGGCGCTGAAGGCCGACGGCGCCAAGGAGGCCCGGCTGCGGACGACCTACGAGTCGGCGGCCCGCGTCGCCGCCGCGGAGGCGGCCGCCTACCGGGCCGGGTGCGAGTGCCTTTTCGCCGCGGTGGTCCGGGCCACCCCGGCGACGCTCAGCGAGCTGGCCGGCCAGAGGGCGGTGCGGTCGGTGGACCCGGCGCCGGAGGTGCGCCGCCTGGACCGCACCGAGTTCCGGCCGCCGTTGCCCGAGGACGCCGGGACGGTCGAGCCGCAGCCGTCGGCGCCCACCGTCCCGGGCACCGCGGTGCCCGATGCGACGCCGGCCGTTGCCCCGGTCACGCCCACGCCGATACCGTCGTCGATCGGGACACCTGTGACATCCGCCTCACCGGAGATTTCGGGTCGGGAGTCGATCCCAGCCGTATTGCCTTCCGAGCAAGGCGTTGCCGTACCCTCTGCACCGGACGCGAGTCCTGTTCGGGAAGGGTCCGGTCCGTCCTCGGCAGCATCGTCGTGACGGATCCGGCCGTTAGGTTTTCCGTCTGCGAAACGCTCGGGTGGATGCACGTGCACGACCAGCGTGCCGCTATGTGATCAAGAACGACCGGGGGATGGGCAGTCGGTCGGTGGCCCGAATAGGGTTCTCGTCCGTAGCCTGTCAGGGGCGAGAACGTCGCCGAGGACCAAAACGGGTAGGCGCAGAGAGGACGAGCCGTGGACGGGACCGAGACCGGCTGGGGCCGGCCTGCGGAACCAGCCCCGCGCTGGCGGGCGCTGCTCGACCGTGCCCGGCATGGGAGCCGCAGCGAGGAGCCGGAACCGGCTCAGCCGGAGCCTGAGCAGCCGCAACCGCAGCAGTGGGGTCAGCAGCAGCCGGCGGCCGGCCGCGGCGCGGCCCCGGTGGAGCGCCGCCCCTACAACCCGCTGGACCCGCGATCGGCCGAGCGCCGTGGCGCCGAGCCGCCGGCCGAGCCGCGCCCGATGCCGCAGCGGCCGATCAACCCGCTCGACCCGCGCTGGCAGTCGCGCCGCGAGCCCGAGCAGCAGCAGAACAGCTTCTTCGAGCCGGCGCCGCGGTCCGCCCAGCCTCCGGCCCCCCGGGAGTACGGCGCGGGCGCCGGTTACGCGGCCCCCGCCCGGGAGTACCCACCGAACGGCTACGCCCCCGGCGCCGGCTACGCGCAGCCGGTGAACGGGTATGCGCCGGCACCGGCGCCGGCCTATCCGCCGCCGGCCGCACCCGCCCCGGCCTATCCGCCGGCGCCGGCTGTCGCGCGTACGCCTGC